>JBFMDX010000021.1:7652-69577 GCA_040753795.1 Thermodesulfobacteriota bacterium | reverse complement strand
CCGGTGACGCCGACGGCGCGGTCAACGGGATCATCGTGGACCCGGCCGGCCTGGCGGCGGAAGCGGAGGATGGTTCCTCTCCCGGCCATAAGGGTGGCGGAGGCTCCAGCTGCTTTATCGGCACCTGTTCGGGAATTTAATAACTGGCCTCGTAGAAGCTGATCTTTCATGCGTGATATTGATTTACAGGGGAAGGTTTTCGACCAGGAACTTTACAGGGGGAGGTGGCCATGAAAAACAATCAAAAAAATCGCTTTGCCGTATTTGTTTTTCTCGCGCTTTTCTGTTTGTCGTTTCTGCTGATGCCGGTCCATGCCGGGGCGACCGTCTTTTATGTCGATAAAGACGCCACTGGCGCCGGCAACGGGACATCGTGGGCGGACGCGTTTATTTACCTGCAGGACGCTTTAGCCGCGTTTGCCGTTGCCAACCCCGGGCCTGCTATTACCGGTGACGAAATCTGGGTAGCGGCCGGGACCTACTACCCGGATGAAGGCAGCGGCCAGACCGATAACAATCGTTACTCTACCTTCACTCTCCCCAAATACGCCAGACTCTACGGCGGATTTGATGGCACTGACGGCATCGGGGGCGGCGCTCTGGAAGCCTTTCTGTCACAGCGCGACCCGGGAGCAAATGTTACGGTTTTAAGCGGCGATCTGACCCAGAACGACATCGGCTTTACCAACAATACTGAGAACGCTTATCATGTCGTTACGGTCAACATCGCTTCGGGGCGTTATGTTCTTGACGGTTTTACGGTTAAGGCCGGGTATACAGCCGGAGCTGGCGGCGGAATATACATTTCCTCCATCACCCCGACCAGCCTGGAAATCAAAAATTGCACGATTACGATGAATTACGCGGGCACAGATGGCGGCGGCATGTATGTCAGTTCGTACGCCAGCCCCATTCTCACCAATTGCATTTTCACAGAGAATACCGCCGGCGATAGCGGTGGCGCCATTTATGTGGGCGAGAACCTGGTGATGGGCCTGAACTGTAATCCAGTACTGACCGATTGCAGCTTCAGGGCCAACACCGCGTATTATGGCGGCGCCATGTATAATGACGGTTTTTTTACCGATGGCGAAGTCAATCCGGTTTTGACCAACTGCGTTTTCAGCGGCAACAGCGCTATTTATGGCGGCGCCATGTATAATTACAGCTTTTGCTACTGCGAAGTCAGTCCGGTCCTGACTAACTGTACCTTCAGCGGCAACAAAGCCAGCAGTACTTTCAGGGGTAACGAAATTTACAATCTGTATAGTACGATAGGATTTGGAAGCGGCCCTCAAGTCATTCCGCCGCATATGATCAACTGCATCGTCTGGAATGATTCCCCCATATTCAATAGCTCTTCCAAGGCGACCTTCACTTACTGCGATATCAAAGGCAGCGGCGGGAGTGCCTCATGGAATACGGCTCTGGGTACCGACCTGGGCGGTAATATCGATGCCGATCCTCTGTTCGTTTCCCCGCCTGATCCTGCCGGCGCGCCCACCACCGCGGGCGACGTGCACCTTCTGGAAGGTTCGCCCTGCATTGACACGGGAACGGCGACCGGCGCGCCGGCTACTGATATTGACGACAACCCCCGCGATGCCACGCCGGATATGGGCGCGGATGAATATCTTCCGGACACGGACGGAGACGGCGAGCCGGATCTGACCGACGGCTGTCCTTATGATCCGTTGAAAACCGATCCGGGTATCTGCGGTTGCGGCACGCCGGATACGGACAGGGATTTTGACGGGGTGGAAGACTGTAACGACGGCTGCCCGAGTGATCCGGCCAAAACGGCTCCCGGCCTCTGCGGGTGCGGCACGGCGGACACGGACAGGGACGGGGATGCCTCTCCGGACTGCCATGACGCCTGCCCGGACGACCCGAATAAAATGATCGTCGGTATCTGCGGCTGCGGCGTAGCCGACAACGACAGCGACCTGGATGGGACCATGGACTGCAATGACGAATGCCCGGATGACGCCGATAAGGTCGCGCCCGGCGCCTGCGGCTGCGATATTCCCGATCTGGATGCCGACGATGACGGTTATTACGCCTGCGAAGAGTGCGAAGATGACAACGCCGCCGTGCATCCGGCAGCCATGGAAGTCTGCAACGACGGCATCGACAATAACTGTAACGGCGCCGTTGATGAAGGCTGCGACACCTGCGTCAATGCGGATGGAGACGGGTATTGCGCGGATGTGGACTGCGATGACAACAACGCCGCTGTCCATCCGGCCGCGGCGGAAGCCTGCAACGACGGCATCGACAATGACTGTGACGGCTCCATTGATGAAGACTGCTGCACTGACGCCGACGGGGACGGCTACTGCGTGGGTGATGACTGCGACGACACCGATCCTTCCATAAATCCCGGGGCAGAGGAAATAAGGGGCGACCTGATTGACAACAACTGCAACGGCTTTATGGATGAGGTGTTTGGAGACGGTGACGGGGGTGATGACGGCATCGTTTGCTTCATCAACACCATCACAAACAAATGATTATGTTCCGAATAAAAGATAAGGCCGGGAGTGCTGGATGGGTTGCCTCCCGGCCTTATCTTTATATTTTCCCAGCGGCGTCCCATCCGGCGTTTGCCAAATTTCAGCCGGAATGCTATTGTTTTTAAACCGGAAAACGCGAACCGCGTCCGCATCCGGATGCCCTGAAACAGCCTGTTACCAGGATAAACCCGCGCCTTCCGCGGATATGGAGGAGACATGTCCGACCTGAAATACAACATCGTCTTTGAGGGGAAAGTTCAGGACGATTTTGACGCCGCCGACGTCAAGAGCAATATCGCCCGGCTGTTCAAAATTTCCGAAGAAAAAGTCGAGCAGCTTTTCAGCAAGCCGCGGGTGGTGCTCAAGGCCGGCGTGGACCGGCCGACGGCGGATAAATACCAGGGCCTGATGGCCAAAGCCGGGGCGGTCATCTCCATTGAAGAACAGCCCAAAACTGTCCCGGCCAGTGCGTCGGAGCCGCCGCCGGCGCCGACAGGTCCGGCCAATCCTCCGACGCCTCCGCCAGCCCCGGTAACACCGGAGAAGCAGGCTGTCGGCCCCATCTGGGGAAGAAAATACGAAGGCGGAACGACGGACACGTCTCCGGGCACACAACCGTCTCCCGCTCCCGGAGACGCCGGGTACGGATCCCTGGAACGGGGCATGGCCGGGGACTATCACTTTGCCATCGGCGAAACCCTGTCCGAGGCCTGGCGGAAAGTCCGCGGCACCAAAGGGACCATTGCCCTGGCCTATCTGCTCTATATGGGCATCATGATCGGGGTGGGTATCGGGACCACATTGATACAATGGATCTTCAGTGCCGTGGCCGGCAACACCGGCGGCGTCATTGCCGAGCTCCTGGCCATGGTGGTAAACCTGGCGGTGACCGCGCCGCTCATGGCCGGACTCTTTATGCTGGGTGTCCGGATTGCCGTGGGTTCGCCGGCCGGGGCCGGTTCCATGCTGGGATATTATGACCGCACCGGGCCGCTGCTGCTGACCCTGGTCCTGATGTATCTGATGATGATGCTCGGATTTCTGCTGCTGATTATCCCCGGGATTTATCTCTCCGTAGCCTACTGCCTGGCCCTGCCCCTGGTCGTGGACAAAAAGTTGAGCCCCTGGCAGGCGCTGGAAGCCTCCCGCAAGGCCGTCTCCCGGCGCTGGTTTTCCGTCCTCGGCCTGTTTCTGGCTATCGGTTTCCTGTTCTTGCTCGGAGCCATCCCCCTGCTGATCGGCCTGATCTGGATCATCCCCATGAGTTTGATCGCCATGGGAATTCTCTACCGGAATATCTTCGGTGTCAGTTCGATACCGGTTACCGTTTTGCTCGGTACGCTTCCAGGGCATTGACGATCTCGGTCATCAATTCTTTTGAAAATGCCTTTCCGGCCAGTTTTTCACGGACGGCGGTGTTCGCTTTTTTGATGGCCAGCATGTCCTCGGGAGAGAGGGTGACGGTCTTCATGCCCAGCTTGGTTTCGAAGGCCTGGATACTTTTGGCCTCGTAGATCCTGACCTGACTTTTCCACTCCTTTTCCAGGGCGTTAAATTCAGCCACCAGCATTTCCTGGAGATTGAACGAGAAATTGACGGAGTAGCCGAACTGCTTCCGGAACTTGTCTTTGGTATGAACACTGACTAAAATCGCTCCCGGCGAATACAGCAACTGCGGCTTGACGACATAATTGACGTACTGATAGGTCTGCATGCCCAGGACCCAGGCGGCCGGCGCCAGGGAGACATCGGCCGATCCGGTACTCAGGGCCGACACCATTTCCGGTACCGCCAGCGGCGACGGGGTGATGCCCAATTCCTGGTAGAAGGTCGTTTCCAACAGCCCGAACCAGGACACCACCTTCTGTTTTCTCAAATCGGCCAGGCCGGTTATCTTGTTCCTGGAAAACAGGTAATGGAATCCGCTGTCGACCAGGGCGGCCAGGACGTAGCCCTTTTCCTCAAAAGCCCGGTCAAGCCGCTTTCTGAATTTTTCGAAGATGTAGTCCACTTCCTCATAATTGTTAAAGAGGCCAGGCAGCAGCAGCACGGACGCCTCGGGTGAGGCCGCCAGTACGCCCAGGCTGGAACAGCCGCAGCCATCCAACTGACCGCCGTCCATTTTCTTCAGGACATCCGTATCCTCGCCCATGACCCCGCCGCCGTAAATCTTTACCTGAATAGCGCCGCCGGTCAGCCTGTCGATCTCGGCAATGGTGAGGGTTTCCGGGACATTGATCCAGGGGGTACCCGGCGGCGCCAGGGTAGCGGTTTTAATGGTGACGGGGTTTTCTTTCTTAATCGGCGCGGAAGCCGCCCGCCAGAGGATCTGTTTGACATCCGACCAGGGCAGAACCGGCGAGAAAAGCGCTTCGACGCGTTCCGGCAACTTGTGCAGGTTGTATCGGGAGGTCTGATGCTGATCCAGCAGAAAACCGAACGACCTGCCGACCATCTCTTCCAACCCGGCCTTGTTCACCGCGCCGGAAGTCATCAGTTGCTTTAACTCCTGCTGCTTCCGCGCCAGTTCCGGACCGTAGTCTTCGCCCAGCCACATGGCCTTGAGGCTGTCATTAACGATGCCATAAAGTTCGCTTCCGGCTGTATCCGCTGCGCCGGCAGAGGGCATCGGTCCATAGATAACGATCATGAGAACAGCCGCGGACAACACCCGCGTCAGCGTTTTCCCGGACAACGATTCCCTGATACGCATAGCCCACCTCCTGATGATCGATGATAAGCCCTGATTTACCACAGCAGTCCCGGCTGGAAGAAACTTTTTGATCCGATATAATATGGGCATCTCTAAAAATTAGAATTTTGGTTCGAGGTCAAGGCGTGCGAGAATTTTAACCGGAGGAATACATTTTAGTATTTCGAGGATTAAAATTTGAGCACAACGCCGACATCGGGCCAAAAGGCAATTTTTAGAGATGCCCATATATCTTACAAGATCGGCAATAGGTGTCAATGGTTTTGAAATCCGCGTTGTCCTGCGTCTTGCGAAAGCGCCTCAGCCAACTTGTGAAATTCAGGTCAACCCGGTTCTTTGTGAATAAAGCAATAGATGATGGTCAGCAGAAACAACAGGGCGATCAGGCCGCTGAACATCTCATTCAGCACGGACCGGTGGAAGAAAGCGGCCGCCGCCAGCGGAACGCAGACGACAGCGGCCCCGGCAATAACACGGGAATAGAGACCGCCCCGGGAAAAATAAGGAACCAGGAGAAGGAAAACCAGGGTCAGACTGCCCCACTTGGCCCAGGTCATCATGTGCAGCCGGGCCAGGCAGGGCCCGATATCCATGGATGCCAGATTGGCGGTAATGCCCAGGAGCTGAATGTTTTCCAGGGCGTCGGCCGCCAGGGCGACTCCCGCCAGGCCCATGGAAAGATAAAACAGCTTCCGCCCGGTGATCCGGGCGCAGGTCCGGGAAAAGGCGGCCAGAAAGGCCGCGTATAAGACCATGTAGATATAGTCCAGCCGGTTGCCCAGGTCCATGGCCCTGACGATTTCCCGCCTCCGCGGCGAGTCTTCTGATCCAAAAATGGTTTGAACGTCGTCCGTCGTACGGACAAACTCAAAGGCGATGATCGGGGTGACAAAGCCCGTCGGCAATGAGGGCAACCTTGAGGGGAACACGCCCAGCAAAACTACGCTCATGACGATCACCGCCAGTCCGATTATTCCGGGCACGAAAAACGGTCGGGTCATATGGCAATCTCCGTCGATATCATGCTCATCGGGACAGGAGGTCGACATCGATCATGTCCTGGGGGCGTCCGGAAGCAAGTTTGGCGGTTATCAGGTCTTGGCGGGATATGATAAAGACCGGCAAATCGTCAAACCACACCGTTTCACGGCGTTCCCAGGCTTCGGAAAACGTCAGCCCGGGAATCCCCATAAGCAGGTCTACACGCACGGGCGGCACGCCCATCTGATAGAAAAAACCGTCTTCTGTAAAATCTTTTTCTGTCAAACCATTCAGCGGCGCGCCAAAGAGTTTAAGGGAATGGTACACGGCGGCGGCGTTTTCCGGCCCGGTTCGGATCCAGAGATCAAGGTCTTTGGTATATCGCGGTTCAGCGTATTGAATCAGGGCGTAACCGCCGATGACCAGATATTGAACGTTATTGTCGTTGAAAATTCTCAACAGTTCGCTGAAGTCGGAGTTGACGAACATGGTATCCTTTCACCCGCCCGGCGTGCACAATCAATTCCCAGGCGGCGTCAAAGCGGGCTTTGGGTTCCTGTCGCTGCCAGAACTCAATATCAAAGGAACGATCAAGGTCCTGGATACGCCCTTTTCTCATCATGGTAAATGGTTTCACCCCGGCACCTTATGATCTGGTTATGGCAAATGCCTATAATGTTACTTTACCATAAATTTCAAATATTTCAATACTCTTTTTCCGGCGCTGCCCCCGCCCGTTGCAGCGCCGCCGAGCGCGGGCGATTTTTTCGGAAAAAGCGGGCAGACTGTCCGAGCGCCGCAACCCGAAAAAACACAAAAAAATGAGCAATAATAAGTCACACGGAAATCGACTCCAGAGACGATTCTTAAGCGAGTTTCTGCCCGCGCCGAAAAAATTGCCCGCGCGAGGGGAGCCACGCCGGTGGCGTGGCCAAGCTGCCGGGCAATGTTTCTTTTAGTCCTTTTCTTTGCGCCAAAGAAAAGGACACATATAAGATTAAGAGAGACATTCACCTTCCCTGAAGGAGTATGTCTCTCTTCTGATAACACTGCTCGGCAAACACCGCCATCTCCGCCTCCAGGTTGGGGTTGGGCGAATCTCCGAAAAACCCATGGAGAACCGGAAACATGGCGTCCGGATCGCGGCGGCGCAGAGCGGTCGCCAGGGAATCGATCTTGGCCGCGGCCACCCCCTCCTGCATGCAGGTAAAGGGGCCGACATGGAACATGCCGGACAGATGGGCGCCGTTACGGGAGCGGACCCGATCGTTCATCAGAAAATAAGCCAGACCGATGCTTAAGGCCGCCTCCCCCGTAATCTGGCCGTGAAATTCTCCGGCCTCTTCCAGGATACGGATCAATTCATCGGCTTCGGGCAGAACGTGCCGGTCGGACAAATGGGCCGCCACCGGTTCCGCCAGTTCTTCCCGGGTTTTTTCGATTTTCCGGTAATTGGCCCGATAGAGCACCAGCCGCAGCAGCGATTGCGCCGCCCGTTTGAACTGCCTGCCCCGAACCGCCCATTTCCAGGCGCGCCGCATGACGCCGACATTGGTTATGTTGATATATTCGATCCATTCCATGACCGGCGGCCGGATCATCTCCAGCCCCTTTTCTTCCAGCCGTTCGATCACGTGGGACGTGTAGGGATCGTGCTTGCGCATGTAGATTTCCCCGGCATAAAGGACCAGGGGATAGCGCCGGCCGCGGTCGTATTGCCGGAATTTCTCCAGGGTCGAAGCGGCCCATTGCCGCAACCGGGCCATGTCGCCGCCGGCTTCCAGGACCGCCACCAGTTCGTCCAGGCATTGTTCCTTGAGGCGGTTGGCGGCCGCGCGGTCTCCGGCATAGGGCCGGTACCGCAGCACGATGTCGTCCAGCAGATCACTGGCCAGCACCGCTTTCATGACCAGGCGATAAAACCGCATCTTTTCGCGCAGGGAGTAGCCCTCGCCCAGCAGATCGGTGTAGTTGGTCTCGGTGGTGGGCCCGGCCACGGGCACCTTTTCAAACCCTTCCCTGTCCATGAACTGCCGCAGCACTTCACCGTACTTGCCGAACCGGCAGGGACCGCAGGTGGTCGGCAGGGCCAGCAGATAGCGGTTTTCCGTGGTCTCCTTGCCCAGGCGCCGGCTTTCTTCGGCAAGAAAGCTCAGGGTGTCGCCCACCACCCCTTTTAGCGGAAAACAGGTCTCGGTGTAGACATGCTTGTCGGCCATACGGAAGGCGTCCTCCCCGGCGGTGGGCAGGGCCCGGCTGTCAATGCCGAAATGCCGCATGGAGGCGGCCAGGACATGGCTGATATCCCCCATGTACGGAATCAAAAAAGTGCGGTGCCGCAGGGCCTTGCCGTAGACGCCGTTGTTTTCAGCCATGATAGACCCCCCCGACCACCCGCTCGAAGGCCTCGGTCCGGGTGACAAACGGCGCGTTATTGGTCTGGGCGTCCGTCAGCAGGGTCAGCATGGGCTTGCCGGCCCGTTCCTGGAACCGGTCTTCCTGAAACAGCTTCATGCTGTCCGGCCCGCAGCCGAAATTCATCATGCGCACCGGAAACAGATTGGCGCTGCCGGCGATAAACCGGTGGGCCTTGAGGATATCGACGCTCTCCACCCAGTATTCATTTTTCGCCATATCGTGAATGGACAGATGCTGATAGCGGTGATGCAGGAAAATCTGCGGGAGATAGTGCAGCCCGCGCAGGGCGGCGAACATGCTGCCGGAATTGGAACTGGCCTCGGGATCAAGAACCACGTAGTCCCGGCCCACGCCCACATAGGCGATTTCCCCGGCGGTCCGGGCCAGGAATTTATCCCCCAGCCCGGCCAGTTCCCGGAGGAACTCCGCTTCGGCGGCGTCGGCCCGGGCCAGGGCCCGTTTCATCCGGCGGCGGTCAATGGCCAGGCCGAGGCGCCGGAACTCCCTGATGAAGGTCTCGATCAGGGCCTCCGGTTCGCCGAACTCCAGGACCGGCAGGATCTGCCGCTCTTTATCCAGGGCCAGTTCGCCGTTGATCAGGTAGGGTTCGGATTCGGTGTAGACGCAGTATTTCAGGCTGGGATCACCGGCCACCTCGACAAAGGCCGGATTATAGAGGAGTTTTATCCCGGGATGATCCGCCAGCACCTTGGCGTGACCCGTGGCCAGCTTGCGGGCAATGCAGAAACTGGTCTGGGAATGGTCCACACCGATCCGGGCGATCTGCTGATCGCTTCGGGGTGTAACCACCGGATGCAGGCCCAGGCCGGCCAGCAGGGCGGCGCTCCAGATGCCCTTCGGGCCCAGGGTGGAGGTGCTGCGACGCACGCCGATGGTCGTGCCCGCGGACGGTGTTCCGTTCAGCAGGGAACCGTATCGTTTAAAATGCTTTTCGTAAACGGAATGATAAATATCCACGTAATTGGGCCGGGGCTTGCCGGTGGCCTCCGAGTTTCCCCGGGGGCAGAACCCGTTGCTGATAATGGTTTCCTCGCCGATCTTGAAAAGATGAAGCCCGCAATCCCTGATTCCGCAGGACTGGCTGCCGAAGACTTCCCGGCAGCTTCTTTTATTTTTGTCAAAGGGCATATCCATCACCGACCAGCCCCGGAAGGCGGTATCCCAGGCAGCGCCGCCTTCTTTCTCCAGGGACTGAATCTCCCGGATCACATCCAGGGCCGCGCCCCAGGCGCCGAATATCTCCCGGTCGGGATAGGCGTACAGGGTCCTGCCGGTGACCTGGCTCAGGGCGGCCAGAAACGCATCGCCCAGACAGGGCCCGCCCTGGGCCGAACAGGACTCGCCAACCTGCTGGGCCCCGCCGACAAACTTGTAAAAATAACTGGCCGCGGTCCCCCGCACGATGGCCGCCGCGATCTCTTCCCGGGAGAACCCCTCGGCAATGAGCCGGTTTTCGTCCATTTCCATGAAGACGCCGCAGGTGGCGTCGATAATCGGCACCCGCTCGGCCCGCAGGGCGTAGTCCTGAAGGGTGGAGGTGACATCCAGCCCGATCAGGTCGGCCATATTTTCCATGGTCTGGCCGGAGCCCGCCTGGCAACTGTAATTCATCTTGGCGTTACGCACGGCCCCGGTCTCGGTATTGAAGGTGGTGAACTTCATGTCCTGGCCGCCGATCTCAAAAATAGTATCGATACCCGGATTATAATATTGTACGCCCAGGGCGTGACAGGTGATCTCATCCGTCACCCGGTCGACGACCGCCCGGCCGTTCTTCTTCAACTCCTCGGCCCGTTTCCGGCTGATAAGAATTTTCTCGTACAGCTTGCGGGCCGATCCGGTGACGCCGATGCCCCTGACGATCACGTCCGACTGGTGGCGGCCCAGATACCGTATTACTTTTTTCAGGCTGCCTTCCGGGTCTCCGTGGGTTTTGATGTAGAGTTTATCCAGTAACCGGCCGGAGGAGAGATCGACCAGAGCGCCCTTGGTGGTGGTACTGCCGCCGTCGATCCCGATGACGATCTCCCGGCCGGCCAGGGTTTCATCCTTACGGTTTGGCTCAATTATCCTGACCCGGTCCAGATGATGATAAAGCGGCTCGGTGTATTTGCGCTGCCGCCGTCCATATTCCCGGGCCGACTCAAGCTGGCCGGGCGTGAAGACAAAATCGCTGTTTCGTTCCCTGGCCGCGGCAGCCGCGCCGATGGCCCCCACGTTTTGGTACCCTTCCGGCCGGGCAAGCGCCACGTCGAGAAATTCAGACAGGGCCCCGAGCACCAGCTTATTGGCGACAACGCCGCCGGTGGCCATGGCCCGGCGGCCTTGCAGGGACTCATTGCCCATGACGTCGATTTTGTAATTACGGGCCACGGTCCGGAAAAGACCGGCCAGGTTATCCGCCCGGTTGGCACCCTCGTTCTGCTTGTGGATCAAATCCGACTGAATGACCACGCCGCAGCGGGCCAGAAACTCACTGGGCGATGAAGACCTGGCCGCCTCTTTTTCCGCGGCTGCCAGGATGGCTTCGTCCATCTCCTGGAGCAGGTCGGCCCGGCGGTCCTGGGCGCTTTCCCGTTGATTCGCGTCCAGGCCCCCGGATTTTTCCGGATCGACACCGGCGACTTCATTTTGAAACAGGCGCCGGCATTGTTTCTGGATCAGGGTCCCGGTTCCGCCGCCGCATTTGGAACCGGCTTTCCAATCCTGCAAAATCGTCCGATCCTGCAGCCGGCGAAGCCGGAAGAAATAAGCGTCCTTGGCGCCGATATGGATGACGCATTCCGCCTCCGGATTCAGAATGATGGCCCCGGCAGGAATGCTGACGCTGTCATAAAGACAGACCGCGCCGGGCATGACCTCCGGAAAAAATTCCGCGCCGCTGCCCGTAAAAGCGGTCGCCTGGATGGTGTCACGCGGGAACCGGCCGACGACATCGGCCCAGGCCCGGCGGATGGCGCTGATAGGGTCGGCGAAATGCATGAACGGACGGGCGGAGTAGGCCACGGCACCGGAGCCGTCAATGACGGCATAATGAACGGCGCTGCTGCCGACGTCAAAACCGGCATAGTAAGAACGAGTCATGGGTCAAGTCCCCAGGGTATATTTTGGAAAGGAAAAGTATAGGCAATCGACCGGTGGCTGTCAATTGCTTTAAAATCGGTTTAAATTAATTTAAATCATTAACACAGGAGAATGCCCCGCAGGGGCACGGGGATATTCCGGTTGACCTGTAAAAGGCGGCCTGAAGGCCGGCCCTGCGGACAAACGTGCCATTCTTTTTTCTGAATTCGGTTGCGTTTTTATACAATATGATTCAAAACCGATAATGCACAAACGGCATGGTCAACACGTCTGATCCAAAAGGAGTTTTCATAATGTGTAAAAAAATTATATCCATCGACGAAAAACCCGGTTTTCTGAAGGCCGTTGTTCTGGCCATCTTCGGAACCGCCCTTTTTCTTTCAACCGCCGGATGCCTTCCGGGCATCAAACTTCAGCCCGACGCCACCGTCCCTTTGAGGGAATACACCCTGGAAGGAACCGGCCGGGAAAAAGTGGCCGTCATTAACATCAATGGCATGATTACGGACAAGACCGAAGAAAAATTCATGTCCGGTAAAGAACCGAGCATGCTTCAGGAGACCATCGCCCAGTTGAAACTGGCGGAAAAGGATCCGGACGTCAAGGCGGTAGTGTTGAAAATCAACTCCCCCGGCGGCACCATCACCGCCAGTGATATTTTGTATCACCGCATCCTGCAATACAAGAAAGCCACCGGCGCGACGATTATCGCGGCCCTGATGGACGTGGCGGCCTCGGGGGGATATTACATTGCCCTGCCGGCCGATCAGATCATTGCCCATCCCACCACCGTTACCGGTTCCGTGGGCGTGATCTTCGTTACGCCTCAGGTCTATGAACTGCTGGACAAGATCGGCGTCGGCGTCAATGCCCGCGTTTCCGGGCGGAACAAGGACATGGGTTCTCCCTTCCGCGCGGCCACAGAAGAAGAGGACGCTATTTTCAACGCCCTGATCCGCTATTACGCGGATCGGTTTATGTCCCTGGTCAAACTGCATCGCGACGGCCGCGGACTGACCGTTGAGAATGTGGAGACCGCCCGTATTTTCACTGCCGACGGGGCCCTGTCGGCGGGCCTGATCGACCGCATCGGCTATCTGGAAGAGGCCATCGCCGCGGCCAGACAAATGTCCGGTCTGCCGGCCAACGCCCGGGTGGTGGTCTACCGCCGGACCGCCTATCCCAACGACACCATCTACAACTCGCTGTCGGCCCAGTATGAAGGCAACGGCCCGGCGCTTGTCAACGTGGACCTTTTGAATGCCCTGCCCGTTTGCGAAGCCGGATTCTATTATCTGTGGTGGCCGAGAGCGCCGTAACGGAAGGGTTCAAGGGGTCGAGGGGCGTGGAAGGTACCCACCACTTAATCACTTAAAACTTAATCACTTAAACACTTAAAACTTAATCACTTAAACACTTAAAACTTAATCACTTAAACACTTCCTACAGGCGCTCGCGAAATCCTCGGGGTAGTGACCGTTGATCCAGCGGAGCTGGGCCTCGCTGAAGGCGCCGGGGGATTCCGGCAGCCGCGGCAGAAAACTGTAGATCAGCCGCTGATCCGGTTCCGTTGACGCTATCCGGCCGGCATATTCAATGGTGGTAATCATCCGGGCGCCCAGGCCGCCCAGTACGCGCACCGCCGTGTGAATCCCCCGGTCCAGGGATCGCCGGGTCCCGGTATCGGCCTGAAGAATATTGGCCACCGGTTTTACGGTCATCAACTGCAGTTCCCACTGGGAGGTCTGGGCCTTGGGAACGAACAGGAGCACGTTATCATCCCGATAAACCGCCAGACTGCTTTCTCCCGAACGTCCGTCGGTGCGGGTATTGTTGTCAATCGCCTCCAGGTATGCCTCGAAAAATTGCCGGCCGGTCTTCCGGAAATATTCTTGAATGAATTCCGCTACCAGGTCTCCGCAGGAATAGGACGGAATCTGCTGCCCGTCTAAAGTCTCCACCTTGGCCGGAGTCAGGGCGAACTGCTGATGGGTCTGCTGATGGGAAGCGTGAAGACGATAACCGGTCGGAGCATAATCAAAGCCGAAATTCCAGCCCCAGACCGTGGCGTCAAAAGGCAGGGGCCGATCTTTATCCGCGGCGAAGGCGGCCTCCAGAATCCGCCCCCGCAAGTGTTCCAGGTCTCCCTCCGTCAGGGTCCGCCGTCTTTCCGGAAAATCCAGGCCCAGTATTTCCGCTATTCGGACGAAAGTCCGCTGGTAATACAAATGACGCATCCCCCGCACGTCTTCCGGCGTCAGGTCGCTGATCCGGTAGCGGACGGCGTCATCGGCCATGTTGGCGGCATAATGGCCCCAGGGGATGTAGCTGTTCCGCCGCAGGTATTCAAAGACGTGGCCCGAATCCTCCCCGCGCCACTCCGCCGTGATTTCGCTGCCGCCCTGGGCACCCGGACGCAGTACCATGACCCGCTTGTAGTCATCGGGAAGCCGGGGGTTGTTGGCCACGGCTTCAAACAGCTTTTCATTCCTGATCTCCGGCCGCGCCGGACCGTTTTCACTGTTGGAATAATAAAGGCCGGCAGGTCGACCGGAAGTCCGATCCATCACGAAATCGCAGCTGATGGCCGCCAGCCTTACCAGATCATCCGGATCGGTCGTGGTCGTCGCCAAAGCCAGTTGCAGCGACTCCGGCAGCAGCGCCAGCAGAAGGTCGGGGTTGCCGCCCCCGCTCCACTGGCCGACCGTTTCCATGAACGAAACCCGGGGAGGACTTGGCAGACAAATCCGTTCCGGCGCGGCGGCGTTTTTATCCGCCCAACTTCCGGCGATATAGGTCACCCCCCGGAAAGGAAAGGGGTTACGAATCTCGTACACCCGATCGGCGTTCTCTTCGATCACATCCTTGGCCGGGAAGTTGGCCTGATTGGTATAAGGTCGTCTATCGCGGGTAATCCCCAGCGTATCAACGTAATCCTTTTCCCGAAAGTTCGCGACCCGGAAAGCGGCCCGGTGAACCCCCACGACAAACCGGCCTTCCGGCGCCACGCAGGTAGAAAGTTCTATCATTCTGGTTTCCTCGTCATCTTGCCCCTTAACCCTTGAACCCTGAGCCTTAAGCCTTGTACCTTAAACCCTGAACCTTAAACCTTAAACCTTTTTAAACACACGAACCACTGGACATCCATACACAAATTGATTTATATCATAGATAAACACCCAACCAATCCAGATTTTATAAATCCGACAGGTTTATGCCCTTGGAACTGCTGAAACCGACCCTGACAATCCTTATCCCCGCCATCGAAATTCTGGGTATCCTCACCGCCATGCACGCCATCCTCTTTATCCGGTCCGCCCAGGGCGCCATCGCCTGGGCCATTACCCTGGTGGTCGTGCCCTGGATCGCCCTTCCCCTTTACTGGGTTCTGGGTCGCAACAAGTTCTTCGGCTATATCGAGTCCCTGCGGGCGGGTAATATCCAGTCCCATCACCAGCTTGACCGGACCATCAAACGGATGGAACGGTATGCCAGCCCCATGGACGGGAACCAGATTGGAATAAACGCCGGTGACGAAGTATACGCCAGTCTGGCCGGCATTCCCTTTACCGGCAACAATACCGCCGAACTGCTGATCAACGGCCGGGCAACCTTTGACGCCATGTTCCGCCGCATGGACGCAGCCAGGCACTACCTGCTCCTGGAATTTTTCATTGTCCGTGACGATGAGATCGGCACCAGGCTTCAGGAACTGCTGATCCGGAAATCAGCGGAAGGCGTCAAAATTTTTTTTCTCTACGACGAAATCGGGTCCCGTAACCTTTCCGACAAATATATAGAAAGGCTTCGGGACGCCGGCGTGGAGATTTACCCCTTCTTTACCACCCGGGGATGGTATAACCGGTTTCAGATCAATTTCCGCAATCACCGTAAAATCGTGGTGGTGGACGGACAGACCGGCTTTGTGGGCGGCCACAACGTTGGCGATGAATACCTGGGCAGAAAGAAAAAATACGGGGCCTGGCGAGACACCCATGTCATGGTCGAAGGCCCGGTTGTACTGGGCGTCCAGCTGGCCTTTGCCGCCGACTGGTTCTGGGCGGTCCGCAGAAAACTGGAAATCGCCTGGAATGTGCATCCGGCCCCGGCAGGCGGGATGAATATTCTGCCCCTGGCCACGGACCCCAGCCAGTCGCTCGACACCTGTCTGCTCATGTTTCTGCACGCCATCCTCTCGGCCAGAGACCGCGTCTGGATCGCCAGCCCCTATTTCGTCCCCGATAACGCCATCATCAACGCTTTGCAGGTGGCTGCTCTAAAAGGCGTGGATGTCCGCATCATTCTTCCCGGCCGGCCGGACAAAAAAATCCTCTACCTGGCTTCGTTCTCCTTCTTCCCGGCCTTGCTGTCCGTTCCCGGCATCACGGTCTACCGGTATTCTCCCGGATTCATGCACCAGAAAGTCATGATCATCGATGACCATACGGCCATCATCGGCAGCGCCAATTTCGACAACCGCTCTTTCTATCTGAACTTTGAAATGAACCTGGTCATCAAAAACAGGGAATTTACGACCCGGGTGGAAAGAATGCTGCAAGACGATATCGGGCACAGCCGCCAGGTCATCTATCCGAGCAAGAAGACGTCGCTCCTGTTCAAGCTGATGGTGAGGCTGTCCAGCCTTTTTTCACCGATCCTGTAATACCAAACTGGAGGGTTCAATATGGGAACCAACAACCTTGTTTTTCTGGAAAACCTGGAATGGCTGGATGAAAGCGGCAAACAGCTCGTTCACCGCCTGCCGGAGACCGGCTCCGGAGAAATCAAATACGGCGCCCAGCTGACGGTCAGGGAAAGCCAGGCCGCGGTTTTTTTCTACCAGGGCCGGGCCGTGGGTGCTTTCGGCCCGGGGCGGCACACCCTCAAGACGGCCAACATCCCGATCCTGACGAAAATTCTCAGCCTGCCCTGGGGCATGTCCAGCCCTCTCCGGGCCGAGGTTTACTTCACCAACCTGAAGACGTTCACCAACCTCAAATGGGGCACCCGGGACCCGGTGGCTTTCAAGGACGCCGAACTGGGCCTGGTGCGGCTGCGGGCCTATGGCGTTTTCAACATCCGCATCGTCCAGCCGGTGCTGTTCATCAACAGCCTGGTCGGCACCCAGGGCCGCTATACCACCGACGCCATCGAAGATTATTTAAACCAGGTCATCGTCTCCCGGTTCAACGACCACATCGGCAGCCGCATCAAGACCATCCTGGAGCTGCCCTCCCGCTATAACGAACTGGCCGACGGCCTGGTCCTTTCCCTGAAGGAGGATTTCGGCCGGTTCGGGCTGGCCCTGACGGAGTTGTACATCAACGCCATCACCCCGCCCCCGGACGTGCAGGCCGCCATTGACGACCGCAGCCGCCTGGGCGTATTTGACGACATGAACAAGCTCATGCAGATGAAGACCGCCATGGCCATGGAAAAAGCGGCCCAGGGAGACGGGTCCGGCGCCGGTGCGGGCATGGGCATGGGGCTGGGCGTCATGCTGCCCGGCCTGGCCGCCCAGTATATGGCCACCGCGAAAAACGGCCCCGCCGCCGGACCGCCGACCGTAGCCTGCGCCGAATGCGGCAGCCCCATCCCGGCCGACGCCAAATTCTGCACCCAGTGCGGACACCAGCAGATCATCTTCCAGAAATGCGGCAACTGCGGCAAGAACATCACGCCGGGGGCCAACTTCTGCCCCCGCTGCGGCCACTCTACCGCCGAAAAGCGGCTACCGGTCAAATGCACCGGGTGCGGCTTTGAAAACCTGGCCGACGCCCTTTTCTGCAACCAGTGCGGGGAGAAACTGACGCTCTGACAGGGACATCCCGCCATGAATGATAAAAGAACAACTGGGGGGCTGACGCCTTCCGCTACACACCGGAGGCCGTCATCCAGTTTCAGGTAACCCATCAATGCCCCCAGTGCGGCGCTCCGGTCACGCTGGGCGAAGCGGACCGGTTCTTTATCTGCGGATTCTGCCGGGTGCGCTCCTGCATCGATCAAAAGCGCTATTTCCGCTACCGGTTCGAGCCGTCGGCTCAGGCGGCGGAACACAGGGAACTCGTCTTTATTCCCTACTGGCGGTTTAAGGGAACCCTTTTCTACGCCACCCGGGAAAAAGGCGTAGCCAATCAGTTTCTGGACATCAGCCGCATCGCTCTTCCTGCCGGTATCAACTTTCTTCCCGCCTCCCTGGGCGTGCGTTCCCAGGCCCTGCCGCTGAAGCTGGTCTCGGCCGACCATCAGGGCCGATTTCTGACGCCCTGCCGGTTACAGGAAACAATGGATGAATTCGACCGGGTCAACCAGGTTGTACGACTGAAAGTGGCTACCATCTTCAGGGAATACATCGGTGAGACCGCCAGCCTGATTTATTCGCCGGTATACGTCGAAAACAGGCAGCTCTATGACGCGGTCCTGGATCAGCCCTTGAGCCTGGCCATGCCGGATGACCGGGACGTCCGCGACATGGACACCTGCCGGCCGGAAGGAGAAACGATTTTTATTCCCGGTCTTTGCCCTGACTGCGGCTGGGACCTGGAAGGCGCCGCCCAGTCCCTGACCCTAACCTGTCTTAACTGCCGGAGCCTGTGGCGGCCGCGCCGCGGCGCGCTGGTCCGCGTCCGTTTCGGACTGGTGGCGTCGGACAACCCGGACGCGGTCTATCTGCCCTTCTGGCGCATGGAGGCGGACGTGGCCGGCGTTCCCCTGGCTTCCTACGCGGATATGGTCAGACTGGCCAATCTTCCCCGGGTCGTCCAGACGGCCTGGGAAGAAATGCCGCTGGCCTTCTGGTCAACGGCCTTCAAGGTGCGCGGCGACATATTTCACCGCCTGAATCAGCAATTGACCTGTGCCCAGCCGCGGACGGACCTGGCGGAGACCATCACCAACCGCCGGCTTCACCCCATCACCCTGCCGGCCGCTGAAGGACTGGAGAGCATCAAGATCACCCTGATCTCCATTCTGCGGCCGCCCGAAGACTGGCTGCCGCGATACCCGGACATCAGCGTCTTTCCCACCCGCGTCACCCTGGTTTTCCTCCCCTTTGAAGACCGCCGCCTTGACCTGTATTACCGCGACATCAATCTCAGCATCGACAAGAACGTCCTGGCCCATGCCGGCAACCTGTAGACGGCCCAGCCACCGGAAATCCCTATCAACCCGATCAAGGGGAACATTACACCGCCGGCCGGGGAAGCATGCCGGCACGTTCGGCGATTTCCGGGACCTTTTCCTCCCATTCGATGGCCATCAGATGAACGCCGGCAACGCCTTCCATCTCCTTGAACGCTTTGATCTGTTCCAGGGCGAAGCGGATGCCCTCTTCCGGCTGGGCGGCCTTGTCCACGCCCTTTAGTCGTTTGATGAGCGCGTCCGGAATGTCCATGCCGGGAACGTTTTTTTTCATGAAGTTGGCCATGCCGGCGCTCTTCATGGGCGTTACCCCGGCCAGGATATAACATTTTTCATGGAGCCCCATATCCACCGCCATTTTCATGAACTGGCGGAACTTGTCCATGTTGAAAATGCACTGGGTCTGGATGAAATCGGCGCCGGCGGCGATTTTGTTGGCCAGGCGGTATACCCGGTATTCAAAGGGGTCGGCAAAGGGATTGCAGGCGGCGCCGACGAACATCTTCGGCGGGCCGTCGATCGCCTCTTCTTTATCGTTCATGAATTTTCCCTCATCCCTCATTTTAGTCACCAGCCGGATGAGCTGCATGGAGTCGATATCGTGCACGTTCTTGGCCTGGGGATGATTGCCGAAGGTCTGATGATCGCCGGACAGGCACAGGATATTGCGGATGCCCAGGGCATAGGCGCCCAGGATGTCGCTGGTCAGGGCCAGCCGGTTGCGGTCCCGGCAGACCATCTGGAAATTCGGCTCCAGCCCCTCGTGAATCATGATATGGGAGGCCGCCAGGCTGGACATGCGCACCACGGCCGTCTGGTTGTCGGTGATATTGACGGCATCGACCTTGCCTTTCAGGTAGCCGAATTTTCTGGTCAGATGGTCCACGTTGGCGCCCTTGGGCGGACCGCATTCGCCGGTAAAGGCAAAATGCCCGGCTTTCAGCACCTTTTCCAGATTACTGCCTGATTTATATTCCGTCATGGGGTCTCTCCTTGTGGGTTTTGGATCAGCTCTTCCCGGATGCTCCGCCGGGGACCGCCGTCCCTGGCCGTGCGCCAATCCCTGGCGTCCTGCACCTGCAGCAGATCCGCCAGACGTCCGTGGGCCATCTTCTTTTTCACGATGGTGTCCCAGACGCATTCGGTCTCTTTGGACACTTCACAAACGCCGCCGGAAGATCCGCCGCAGGGACCGTGCAGAAGGCTTTTGGCGCACCGGGCGATGGGACATAACCCGTCGAACCGGTGAATGATACAGGTACCGCAGCCGGCGCACCGCTCCTCCCAGACCCCGTGACGAACGGCGCCGCCGTAGAAGGTGGTGTTGACCGTCGGGAAGAAACGCCGGTCCGGGTACATCTCGGACAGGAACTGCGGCCCCACGCCGCAGGCCATGGAGAACACCGCCTCATAGTTATTGACGTCCTCCCGCAACTGTTCGACATACTCCCGGTCACACTGCCTTTCCAGCACCCGGGTATCGATATTCAGCGGCTGCCCATCTTTTTTCCTGGCAATCCTCATGGCGGCGGCCAAAATCTCCACCTCCTTGGCGCCGCCCACGTTACAGACGGTAACGCATCCCTTGCAACCGACCAGGAGGATGCTGGCAAACGGCGAGGCCATGGCCAGCAGCTCTTCCATGGGTTTGCGATCGGCAACGATCATGGTTCACCTCTTTTTTGAATTCGAATGCGATAACAGTACCCCGGTCAGGCGGCCGCCTTGTTCACCCGGAGCGGCGAAGGACCGATGACTTTTATTCTTTCCACCATCTCCCGGGCGATCTCGGCAAACCGCTGTCCCTGGGCCGAGGAAAGGTTGAACATCTCCACCCGTTCCGGCTCCAGGCCGATATCCTTCAGAATTTTTTTCACGTACGCCACTTTTCTGGCGGTTTTCAGATTGCCGGTCCGGTAGTGGCACTCCCCTTCCAGGCATCCGGCCACGTAAACGCCGTCGGCCCCGTCCTCGATGGCGTTGAGCAGATGAATGATGTCGACCCGTCCGGTACACGGCACCTGAAACACCCTGACGGCCGCGGGGTAAGAAAGTCGCATGGAACCTGCCAGGTCCCCGGCTGCGTACGCTCAATACTGACAGCAGAAGGCGATAATTCTGGGCTCAAAAGTTTCCGTCATGATAATCTCCTCCAGGCATTAGGCTTCTTCGAATAAAGCGTGCGTTTTGGCCCTGATCTGCTCATCGGTAAAATGTTTCAGGGAGATGGCTTTGCCCGGGCATTCGGCCACGCAGGCGCCGCAGCCATGGCACTCAAACGGTTCGATGACGGCGTAGCCGTCTTCGTGAATATACGGAATTTCGTAAGGACAGGTGCGGACACAGGTCAGGCAGACGGCGCATCGGGTCGGGTCCACCACGGCCACCACCCCGCCCACCATGATGGTGTCTTTGGCGATAAGCGTAAGCGCCCGGGAAACAGCCGCCCTCGCCTGGGCGATGCTCTCCTCCAGGGGCTTGGGGTAATGGGCCAGGCCGGCCACGAAAAGGCCTTCCGAGGCGAAATCAACCGGCCTGAGCTTGGCATGGGCCTCGACCAGAAAGCCCTCGGCATTGACCGGCACCTTGAACAGCTCGAACAGCCGCTTGTTGTCCCCGGGAACGATGCCCGAGGCCAGCACCAGCAGGTCGGGCTTTATCCGGACGGGAATCTGCAGGACATGATCGACGACCGTCACCGTCAATTTCTTTTCCGGGCTCAAGGCCACCTCGGGCGCCCGTTCCAGGTCATACCGGATAAACAGCACCCCTTTCTGTCTGGCCTCCTTGAAAAGGTCCTCCCTGAAACCGTAGGAACGGATATCCCGGTACAGAATAAACACTTTCGTCCGGGGATTGCGCTTCTTGACCTCCAGGGCGCTCTTTAAGCTGTGGGTGCAGCACACCTTGCTGCAGTAAGGATGAGTTTCGTCCCTCGACCCCACGCACTGGATGAACACCATTGATCTGGCGCCGGTGATCCGGGCATCATCCGATGCCAGGGCCTGGTCCATGTCCAGATGGGTCAGAACGTCGGGATGCTGGCCGTAGAGATATTGTTCCGGTTTGTCTTCCGCCCCGCCGGTGGCGATGATGGTGGCGCCGTGTTCGACCGTAATCACTTCTTTTCCCGGACCCCGCCGGGTAACGGTGGAAACAAAATTCCCCAGGGATCCGGTCGTGGCCGTGATTTCGCTGCTCAGGAGCAGGGTTACCCGGGGATTGCCCTTTACTCTGGCGATGAGGTCGTCAAGATAGGCCGGGATGTTTTCGCCCTGCCAGGTGGCCCTCAGGGACCGGGCCACGCCGCCAAGCTCGGCGGTCTTTTCCACCAGGATGGCATCGAATCCCTGATCGGCCACGCCCAGGGCCGACTCCATTCCGGCCACGCCGCCGCCCACCACCAGGACGGACTTTTTAATTTCCAGGCTGACCTGATGCAGCGGCTCCACGTAGGCGACCTTGGCTACGGCCATGCGCACCAGGTCTTTGGCCTTGGCGGTGGCCCTGTCCGGATCATCCATGTGAACCCAGGTGTTCTGGTCCCGGATGTTGGCCATCTCAAACAGGTATTTGTTCAGTCCGGCATCCCGGATGGTTTCCTGGAAGAGCGGTTCATGGGTCCGGGGGGAACAGGAGGCGACCACCACCCGGTTGAGCTCCTTATCCGCGATGACTTTTTTCATGCGGTCCTGGGAGTCCTGGGAGCAGGTGAACAGATTGTCCTCCACGTGAACCACATAGGCCAGGGTGGCGGCATAATCCCGGACCGCCGGGACATCGGCCACGCCGCCGATATTGATCCCGCAATTGCAGACAAACACCCCGATCCGGGGAGACTGGCCGTCGAATTTTTTCTCCGGCGGGAGATCCCGGGTCCGGGTCAGGCGCCAGCGTTCCGACTTGAGTTTGCTGGAAGCCGTGGCCGCCGCGGCCGAGGCCTCCATGACGGAAAAGGGGATGTCCTTGGGCTCCTGGAAGGTGCCGCAGACATAAATGCCTTCCCGGGACGTGCTGACCGGCGACAGATTGCGGGTGGCGGCAAATCCGTGGGCGTTCAGTTCTATGCCCATCTTGCGGGCCAGGTCGGCGGCGTCCTGGCACGGCGACAGGCCCACGGACAGCACCACCATATCGAAGATCTCCTCGGCGGTGGAGCCGGATTCAGTGGCATAGACGATCCTCAGCCGGTCGTCGGGCAGGGGGAAAACAGAGTGGATCCTGGACCGGACAAACCGGACCCCGCTCTCGTCTTCGGCCCGGATCTGGTATTTGTCAAAATCCTTGCCGTAGGTCCGCATGTCCATGAAAAAGATGACCGTATCCAGATCCTGTTTGCTGTGTTCCTTGGCGATCACCGCCTGCTTGTTGGCATACATGCAGCAGACCCCGGAGCAGTAGCTGTGGTCTCCCTTGTTGATATCGCGGGAACCGACGCACTGGAGCCAGGCGATCTTTTCCGGCTCCCGGTGATCCGAGGGTCTGACCAGGTGCCCGCCGAAGGGGCCGGAGGCGGACAGAAGTCGTTCGAACTCCAGGCTGGTGACGATGTTCGGACTCTGCCCGTATCCGTAGGAGACATATTTGACCGGATCAAAGGCCGAAAACCCCGGTGAAAGAATGACCGCGCCCACCCGCAGGTCGATCTCCTCCGGCGCCATGAAGTGATCGACCGCTCCGGCCAGGCAGGCCTCCACGCACTGCATGCACTCGGAACAGTAGCCGCAGTTGAGACACCGGCCGGCTTCTTTCCTCCCGGCTTCTTCTTCATATCCCAGTTCGACCTCGTTGAAATTCCCGGCCCGCTCCGAAACCGGCAGCTCGCGAGTGCGATAGCGGTTCTCCTTCACGGGATGATCGGGAACCGGGCGGAAATCGGGCTGTTCCTTGATCGCCGGTTTCCGCCCCGCGGCCAGGTCTTCGCCCCGGAGGTAGCGGGAGATGGATTCGGCCGCCGCCATACCGGCGGCAACAGCGCCGATGGCCACGCCGGGACCGGTCTGCAGGTCACCGCCGGCAAAGACGCCTTTTGCCCCGGTTTCAAACGTAACGGGATCGACTTCCGTGGTCGCTCCCCGGGAAATTTTGATTCCAGCAATCCGCTCAATCGCGGAAACATCCGGACGCTGGCCGATGGCCGGAATGAGTTGATCGACTTTGATTTCATATTCGCTGCCGGGAATCGCTACCGGACGGCGCCGGCCGGAGGCATCAGGCTCACCCAGTTCCATTTTTATGCATCTGAGGCCGGAGACCTTGCCGTTTTTTCCCAGGATCTCCAGGGGCGCCGACAGGTAAGTGATTTCCACGCCCTCGGCTTCCGCCGCCTGGATCTCCTCTTCCCAGGCCGGCATCTCCTTCCGGGTCCGGCGATAGATGATGCGGACGTTTTCCGCGCCCAGGCGCACCGCGCTCCGGGCCACGTCAATGGCCACGTTGCCGCCCCCGATAATGGCCACATGACGGCCGACGGGAGCGGTTCCGGAGAGATTCATCTCCCGCAGGAAATCCACTCCCTGGCGGACACCGGCGAGGTCTTCTCCGGGAATATCCAGTTTCATGCCCTGATGGGCGCCCATGGCCAGAAACACGGCTTCATAGCCATCCTTGAAAAGGTCATCAATCGTAAAATCGACGCCGAGGCGCGTATTGACTTTGATCTCAACCCCCAGACGGGTGATCACCTCAATATCCTTGTCCAGCACATCCCGGGGCAGGCGATGGGCCGGTATCCCCACCCGCAGCATGCCGCCGGCAAGGGGCAGGGCCTCAAAAACAGTCGCCCCGATTCCTTTTTTGGCCAGATGATAAGCCGCCGTCAGGCCGGCCGGACCGGACCCGATAATGGCCGCCTTCTTCCCCAGTGGTTCGGCGCGGGGGATGTCAATCTCCCGGGGATCGGCCATGTCGGCGGCCAGCCGCTTCAGGTCCCGGATGGCCACCGGCTGGTCCACCTGGCACCGCCGGCAGGCGTCTTCGCACTCGTGCGGACAGATCCGCCCCAGCACGCCGGGCAGCGGCAGTTGCTCCATGATGATCTCAAGGGCTTCTTTGTACTTGCCCGTCTTGACCATCTGCACGTATCCCTGGACGTTCAATCCCGCCGGGCAGGTCAGCCGGCAGGGCGCCCGGTCGCCCTTTTCTATGGCAAAGGCGCTGGGCATGGCCTGGGGGTAAAGCTTGTAAGCCGCTTTCCGGTCACCGAGTTTCTCGTCGAACAAATTGGGCAGCTCCACCGGGCAGACCTTGGCGCATTCGGCGCAGGCGGTGCACTTTTTCAGATCGATATAACGGGCCGTCTTTCTGATTTTTACCGCAAAATTTCCGGCCTGGCCGGAGATGCTCTCCACCTCGGCCATGGTCAGCAGTTCAATATTCAGATGCCGGCCGGCCTCGACCAGTTTGGGAGAGATAATGCACATGGAGCAGTCGTTGGTGGGAAAGGTCTTGTCCAGCTGGGCCATTTTCCCGCCGATGGCCGAAGACTTGTCGACCAGATAAACCAGAAACCCGGATTCGGCCAGGTCCAGCGACGCCTGAATGCCGGCGATCCCGGCGCCCACCACCAGTACCGATCCGGTCACGTTGTCGGTCATTCTTCCCGTCCCTTCTTTTGAAGTATGTTGACGTCAGCCAGGTCCGGTCCCAGATAGACGCGTTCGTTCTCAGCCAGAACCCCCATGGCCAGACAGAGGATCGTCCACAGATGGACCACATGGTAATCACCGCCGTAATGGTCGCCCATGTCTTCGATCTGGGAGTGGCAGTTATGACAGGGCGCGATCACGTAATGGGCACCGGTGGCCATGATCTGATCGAACTTGACCTTTCCGTACGCCCGCCGCTGATCGGGATAACCGCCCTGAAGCGCGCCGCCGCCGCCGCCGCAGCAATAATTGTTGGAGCGGTTGGGAATCATTTCGACATAATTCTCCTCCCCCACCACGGTTTTGACCACGAACCGCAAATCGTCCACGATTTTGTCCGAGCCGCTTTTCCGGCCGATATTGCAGGGGTCCTGAATGGTAAACTTGGCTTTGATGTCTTTGTTCCAGTCGGAATTGACCTTGAGGGTGCCGTTTTTGATCCACTCGGCATAAAGCTCGATGATGGTCGTCAGCTGGAAGCGGTGGGGAATCTGATATTTTCTCAATCCTTCCAGGATTGAAAAGTAGGAATGCCCTCACTCGGTATTGACCACCGTCTCACACCCCAGAACATTGTCCACATGATAGACGAACTCCTCCATGATATAGCGCCAGCCTTCGTCGTCGGCCAGAAACATGCAGTAATTCTCGCCGCCCCACATGACCGTGGGATAGGTCCAGTCCGCGCCGACCATATGGAGCACCTTCCACAACGGGCCCAGTTCATCCGGTTCCGTGACCGGTTCCCGGGAGTTCTGGTTCAAGGCAATTTTGGCCCCGACCCGATCGACCGATACCTGGAGATCCTCAAACCCCGGATGCTCGTCCCGGATCTCCTGGGCCACGTCCTCGATGGTAAACCGGAAATCATCGGACGACACGCCCATGGCGTTCCCGGCCCGGATGTGCTGATCGCAGGAACCGCGAATGCCCTTGGGCCGCTTTTCCCGGGGCCAGGAGGCCCGTACATTGTAAATCAGCTTGGGAATGTCGATGTCCATGGGACAGGCGAACTTGCACCGGGCGCACATGGTGCAGACCCAGGCCCAGGGACTTTGCCTGACCTCATCGTCCATTCCCAGGAGCAGCATGCGCAGGAACTTTCTGGGATCCAGGTCAAACTGCTCCGAGGCCGGGCACCCGCCGGTGCAGGTGCCGCAGGTCAGGCAGAGATCGAAATTGGCCTGCGGCAGGCGTTCCAGGACCTCCTCTTTAAACTCACATACCAGTTCATCGACATCGAGCACCTTGGTCATGTCGGATCTTCCTTATTTGAGTTTGGCGGCATTCAGATAATCGGATAGTTTTTCTTCACCGCCGATGGTGATGATATGAACCCCCTGGCAGAGGTCCTTCAGCCCTTTGACCGTCTCGGCAAACAGTTCGATGCTGGCCCTGGTCTTGTCCGGCGACTGCAGGAGCCGTTGAATGACCCAGTCCGGTACAAGGCCGGAACGGAAATGACGATTCAAAAACTTGCCCATACCCGCGGTCCGCAAAATCATCACCTCGGCAATGACCGGCACGTTGAAGTCCTTGACCTGTTTCATGAACCGCTCGAACTGGTCCAGGTCAAACACCGGCGTGGTCAGAAAATAGCCGGCGCCGACGTTCATCATGTCTTCCATCTCCTCCAGCCCCTGCTTGGGAACATTTTTCCCGCCGGGAGTTTCCACGCCGGAACCCAGCACAAAGTCGATCTTTTTGGCCAGTTCCTTGCCGTCGATGGTCCGGCCTTCCTTGAGATGCTCCAGCACCGACGCCAGTTTTCCGGAATCCACATGAAAGAACATGGTCTCCTGAAGCGAATCGCCCGATATGCGATAGTCTTCGGTGAAAACCAGCAGGTTCTCCACTCCCGCCTCGCTGGCCTGAGTCAGGTCCTTTTGAAGCTGGAACCGGTTCTTGTCCCGGGTGGTGGTCTGGTAAATGGCGTTAAACCGGTTCTGCTTCAACAGGTCGCAGGTTTTGATGGTGTCGCCGACAATCCCTTCCAGTTCAATTTCCGATACCGACACGCCATCCAGCCGGCCTCTTATTTTTTTCAGATTTTCGATCAGCTTTTCAGGATCATCTTCACCCAGAGGCGACTGAACTTCCGAGGTGACGACAAAGATCTTGTTTTTCAACGCATCCCTTAAATTCATATCCGCCTCCTATTTTTTCATTCCCAGCAGGTTGGCCACTTCTTCCTTGAGCTTGGGCAGTGGCAGCGGCTTGGAAAAACAGACATCCGCTCCGTTTTCCTTCATCTGCTTGAATTTCTCTTCATCAAGATAGGCCGACAGAACGATGATTTTGATGTGTTTGGTATCCTCGCCGGTCTTGATTTTTTTACACACCTCATACCCCTTGATATCCGGCATCATGATATCGAGAATCAAAAGATCGGGGTTGAAGTGTTTGACCTGCAGCCCCGCCTCAAAACCGTCGGACGCGGAGATGACCTCGTAGTTGTATTCGTCTTCTTCCAGCGCCTGAACGATTGACTCGACGATGATGAGATCATCGTCCACTACCAGGATTTTTTTGCGGTCCCCCGCCTCCTTCTCCTGGGGGATGGGGATGCCCTGGTTGCGCATAAACGTTTCCAGGTCGTCTCGCTTGATGCGCCTGTGCCCGCCAATAGTCCGATAGGCCTTGATGTGCCCGGCATCCACCCAGTTGATGATGGTCTTTGGCGAAACATTGCAGTATTTGCTGGCGGTAAATACAGTCAACGTATCTTCCATTTTCTTTCTCCCTTTATTGACGATTGCCCCCGTAAATACACTTATTTTAGTTTTTATATTATTTATAGTTTTGTTTTATGTCAATATAAAAATGAAAAATCTGCATTATCTATAAAAACTGGACCGTGCCCGCATAAAAAGGCCCGTTTATTAAAATTCAATATACTTATTTAATTATGAAAAAATAACGTAAAGCAGACGGCGAGCAACCGTATCCGCAAAAAGGTATTTAATAATGGAATAGATGGGAATTCTGAAAAATTATGGGGATAACGAAAAACAGCAGGCTACATTTGGATGCAGCAGGACCGATGGAATGGATCAGGCGTCCTGGCTGATCGGCAGGGTAATAATAAAGGTAGCGCCTTCCCCCGGTTTGCTGACGACCTGAATATCGCCGCCATGGTCCTTGATAAAACCGTAACAGACCGACAGGCCCAGCCCGACCCCTTTAACGCTGTCTTTCTTGGTGGTAAAAAAAGAGTCAAAAATCTTTTCGATGTATTCTTCCTTGATGCCGGTGCCGGTGTCGGAAATGGTGATCACCATGCTGTCGCTCTTCCTGGCGGTGGCAACCTTCAAGCCGCCGCCATCGGGCATGGCGTCCATAGCGTTGGAAATGATGTTGATAAACACCTGGCGGAGCTGATCCCGGGAAGCATGGACCAGGCCCGGTTCAGCCGTAAATTCGGCCCTGGCTTTGATGCTGTTTTCCTTGAACCGCTTTTCATAAAAAAGCAGGATTTCCTCCAGCACGGTGTTGATATTGATATTGGACTTCTTGACCTCGTCCGGCTTTGAAAAAGAGAGCATTTTTTTTAACATATCCGCCAGCCGCTCGACCTCGGAAAGGGACATGTCCAGCAGCTTCCGCCGCTTGTTGGTCGGCGGGACTTCCGTTTTCAACAGTTCCAGGGTATTCATGATCCCGTAAAGCGGGTTGTTCAGTTCATGCGCGATTTGCGAAGTCAGACGGCCCATGGCGGCCAGCTTTTCAGACTGAAGCAGCTGCTGACGGGTCTGGCTGAGGGTGCGTTCAATCGTCAGCCACTCGCCCAGGTCGACGAAAATTCCCACGGTGGCGATTTCCCGGCCCTGCTCGTCATAAATAATGCCGGCCGAGAGATTGCCTTCTATCTCTTCTCCGCGAATATTTTTTACCACCAGCGGGTACGACCGCAACACTCCCTTGCCGCCGTAATCGTCGCTTCGCAGCATTTTCATGACCGTACGGGCCACTCCCGGGGGATAGACCTCTGCCACATTCATTCTGCCGATAACGTCCGCGGCTTTGTACCCGAGGATCCCTTCCGCCCCGTTGTTCCAGATGATCAACTCCCCCTTCAGATTGGCCGCCATGATGGCGTTGGGCGAGCATTGAATGGTCTTGTCGAGAAAATCGAGGGCTTCCTTCATTTTGTCTTCCATTTTTTTTCTCTCGGACTGATCGATAACAATACCCTCGTACCCTTCGATGTTTCCCTCCGGATCATAGCGGACATTACTGGTCAGCAGGACCTGGATAGTTGAACCGTCCTTTTTTTTCCATTCCACTTCGTAGCCGACCACGCTGCCTTTCTTCTCCACTGTCTCCTGATATTTTTTCCTGTCTTCAGGCTTGAGATATATAGCCGTCGCCAGATCCAGGGCGAGAAAGGCCTCCTTGTCGTCATACCCCATCATCCGCAACAGCGCCGGATTCACATCCAGAAAACGGCCCTGCTTGCTGCTGACAAAGACACCGCAGCCGGCGTGTTCAAACAGCCGCTTGTAATTTTCCTCCGATGACTTCAGCCGGGCTTCCTGTTTTTTGCTGTGGGTGATGTCCCGGTAAATCGAAATCTTGGACATGGAACCGTCCTTGTTGGATACCGGGCGTTCCACCACATGAAAGGTCCGATCGACTTTGGAAATATAGGTTTCGCTGTCCCGCCGGCTCCCGGAGGCGAGAATGTCCTGATATTTACACCAGGGGCAGGCGCTTGTTCTATCGTTCAACACCTCAAAACATTTTTTGCCCACGCCCTCCCCGAACAACTGGATCATGGCCTTGTTCATGTATTCGACGACGTAATCTTCTCCTACGATATAGATCCCGTCTTCGAGAGCATCCATGGCATCAATCAGCCTGAGCATACTTTGCGCGGCCATGATTTTTTCCTCCTAATGCAAATAGACTGCCGAAACTGATCTGTCTCCCCCTTCTGTTTGCGGGGTATCTCTAAAGTCAGCATTCCGGATCAAGGCCAGGGCATGCAAAAATTTTAACCGGAGAACTTGATGGGAATGCCGCGAGGATTAACCGTTATGTACAACAAGCCGTGGTTATGTGTCAACGGTTTTCCAGGTGCTTAACGTGCGTGAAAAAATTTTAGGTGGTGTAATTCCCCAGTCCGGCGCGCCTGATTTTCGCAGCCCTGAAGCGCAGCCCTCATATTCTGAGGCTAAACATCGATAACAAGGTCCTGCTCCACGCCGCCGACCTGTAACTGATCATGGCCATCTTCCGACGGGTGCATATCTTTATCCATTTTCCGCTGTTTCTTCTCTTCTTTTTTCTGCTTTCGCGCCAGTTCTTTCTGACGCTTATTGCGCTGAAACGTTGATCTTGCCATAATCCGCCTCCCGGAAACGAGAAAGGCATCCCTTCAAACATGAAGAGATGCCTTTCTTTATTAGGAATAAATTTTTTAAATTACGGTGACATTAGTAGCGGAAGGGCCTTTCTGCCCCTGCTCAACATCAAAAGAAACCCGGTCACCCTCATTTAGAGATTTGAATCCGGCCGCATTGATTGCTGAATGATGGACAAACACGTCAGGTCCGTTTTCCTGCTCAATGAATCCGAACCCTTTTTGGTCGTTGAACCATTTGACAGTTCCATTGGTCATGATAGCATCCTCCTTTCTTAATAATATTTCAATTTCGCAAACTGGAGGGTGCCACTTTCACAAATGGAAACTTCCTTCAGCAGGAACCGCCCTGAGAATCAAATAGATTCATCAGGTCTTAATTGATGTTGATACCATAACCCGTTCTTTTTGAATAAGCAAGATAATTATTTGTTTTTATTAATTATTTTTTTTCAACGACATAATATGACTTAATCATTAAATAACGACACGTTACGAGCCGATACCGGATGATTTTCCCCGGAGAACCATACCATCTTTGAGTGCCGCCATTAATGACTACCGCCATCAGGCTCCCTGCATCCGCTTCAAAAAGTTCGAAATGGCCCGGTTGACCGCTCCTGGCTGCTCCAGGGGGGCAAGATGGGCCGCGTCGGGGATGGTGACCAGCTCGGCGCCGGCGATGTGCTGGGCCAGGTAGGCAGCGTACTTGGGCGGGGTGGTGGTGTCGTCGTTGCCGCTGATGATCAGCACCGGCACCTTGATTTCCGGAAGGCGCGCCATGACGTCGAAGGTATCGCAAGCGGTAAAATCACGGATGGCCGTATCAGGCGTGCAGCGCATGGCCGCCCGGATCTTTTCGGCCATGGCCGGAGACTGATTGACGGCGGCCACCCCGCCGAGGTGGGAAAGATTGACAAAATCGTCGAAGTTGTTGCGGATGGCTTCAAAAATCAGGGGCAATACCCGCAGCCGGGCGCCGGTATTAATAAGGATGCCGGCGGCAAACCGGTCGGGATGATGAATCAGCAGATACTGGACGACCGCCCCGCCCAGGCTGAGGCCGCAGGGCACCGGCCGCGGCGGGGCAAGGGCATGGATGAAATCAATGACCGCCTGGCCGTAAGCGGCCATGCTGTCATGCCCGGCTCCGGGGCTGTCGCCGTGGCCCGGCAGGTCCAGGGCAATGGTGTTGAACTCTGCGGACAGTCCTTCCATTTGAGGCTGCCAGAAGGATTTGGACATGGCCGAACCGTGAATGAAAATCAATGTCGGCCGTTCTGGCGCCGGCGGCCAGGGGGCGGCCGTGAAACTGATGCCGTTTTGGGTCAGGGTGTTCATGCGTGTCCTCCTCATCCCGAAAATTTTTCCGACCTTCGGGTCGTGCCCGGAATCTGGAAGGCTGAAGCCTTCCCCTACATTTAGTCGGATTACATCTCGATCCCCTTGCGGGCTTCTACGCCGGTTTGATAATAGTGCCGGACCTCCTTCATTTCCGTGACCAGGTCGCACTGCCCGATCAAATCCGGCGTGGCGTAGCGGCCGGTCAGCACCAGTTCCAGGGCCGGATGTTTTACCGCGATCAGGCCGGTCACTTCATCCGCCGTGACCAGGGTGAAATACACCGCCGTCACGATTTCATCCAGCACCACCAGGGAATAGGCGTCGTCGATGACCGCTTCCCGGGACCGGGCCAGGCCCCGTCGGGCGAACTCCCGGTGAACGGCCAGATTTCCGGCCTCGGGAACACATAAGTCCGGACTGCCGTACTGCTCGATGCGGATCAGGCCGTTTAACCGTTTTACGGCTTCCAGCTCACTGTAGGGCCGGCCCTTCATGAACTGAATGATCAGCGACCGTCGGCCGGCGCCGGCCATGCGCAGCGCCAGGCCCAGGGCGGCCGTGGTCTTGCCCTTACCGTTACCGGTATATAAATGGACGTACCCGGTGGTCGTCATGGATTTTCCCGTAAAAAGCCCGAATCATTCTCATGTAAACGGAGAAGCGCCTCATTGGTGTGACCATACCATGAAATGCACCGGACGGAACAATCAAATTTTGTTACCGGCCGGGTTCATGAGGGAAAGGACGTTTTTAAACTGGACCCCGGCTCGGGGACCGGGGTGACGAAACGCATTTGCAATTCAAGTCAATTCACAAGCGTGCTATAATGCGTCGTAAGTGTGGATGGCGCCGTCATCCCGACCGGACCGCCGGATCAGATTCATAAAAAATAAAGGAGAAAATCCATGCCGGACGGAAAAAAACTGTTTGTTTCCATACTGCCGCTGGCCCTGCTCGGCGCCATGCTGGCCACATTCTGCGACGCCATTCACGCCCACACGGGCACCCTGGTCTATCCTGACCCCTGGCTGTTCCAGCAGGCCTTCTGGGTTTTTCCCCTGTTCTTTCTCACTTTTATCACCATGGCCGTGAGCTATGACCTGATCGTCAGGTGGCTGCCGGCCGCCATCGCCCATGATCAGTCCATGGGGCCGGGGACCCTGGCGGCCTGCGTCGAAACCCTGACCAGCTTCGGTCTGGTCTACCTGCTCAGCGGGTTCGGCAGCCGGGAGCCGGGGCTGCTGTCGGCCATATTCTACGGCGCTTTTGTCCTGCGGCTGGCTGTTACTTATGAAAAAGGGTTCCTGCTGCTGCTGGCCCTGATCATGGCCGTAACCGGAATGATCGCCGAAGGCAGCCTGGCGGTCTTCGAACTGGTTCACTACCGCCAGCCGGAAATCTTCAACGTCCCCTTCTGGCTGGGCGCCCTGTACATGCACGGCGCCTTCGCCCTGCGGGAAAGCATGCGTTTTTTTGTCTGGGGTAACGGCCGTTCATGACCTGACGACGATTATTGCGCGCCGCTAAAGATTCCATCCCGGTAGCCGGTTCGCCAGGGCCCGGTAGGCCCGGCGGCTGACCGCCCGTTTCTCATACACCAGGGTCCGCCAGATGGCCGCCTCGTTTTCATACGCCTGATCAGCCATTTTCCGGAGCGATTTGATTTGCCGCTGTTTCCGATTTTCCCCGGCCGGAAGCGTTCGCGCCAGGTCACGGAAAACCCCCGGGCCGAAACGGTTGTACCAGAGCAACGTGTGGGCGGTGGACAGGGAACCGGCCCAGGGATAGCGGTGAAGCCGGTATGCGCCGGAAAGGCGGGCAATGGCCCGTTCAACGGCATCGGCCTCCCGCTCCGTCAGCGGCGTAGTCTTCTCCGAGTAAAACAACGTTTTGATGAAGGCGTCTCCGGCCGCCGTCCAGACCGCATCCAAGCCGAACCGCTCCGGATGCCGGGCCACCCGCGATCCGGGAACCAGGCTGAACTCTCCGCAGATAAACAGGGCCAGTTGGTCGTAATGCCTTTCCAGAAAGCGAACGGTCTCCAATGCCTCGCCGCCGGTCTCCGTGGGAAATCCGGTAAAGGTCATGGCTTCCACCGCGATGCCGGCCCCGGCCAGATGGCTGATGACGGCCGCCATGTCGGACGGCCGGACGCCCTTGTCGATCAGTTTCAGCACCCGGGCGGAGGCTGATTCAACGCCCAGGGAAAAAGCCAGCGCCCCGCCGGCGGCCAGATCACGGCAGCAGTCCGCCGTCAGCGACGGTTCGGGACGGATGTCCGAAGCCCATTTCCAGGCCGCTCCGGCTTTCGCAAAGAGCCGGGCCAGTCTCCGGGCGCTTTGAGGAAGAATCGTGTCCTGGGAAAAGTAAAAAATCCGGCAGCGGTGCCTTTCCGACAGAGACCGGACATGATCCAGCACTTGTTGCAAGGATCGCTCCCGGTAGGGGGCCGTGCCGGATCCGGTCAGGCCGTAATGACAGAAAGCGCATTTCCCCCAGTAACATCCCCGGGTCGGGTCATAGGGCAGCACCGGCTCCGGGGACAGGTATTTGTCCAGGGGCAGGCCGTCAAAGTCCGGGGCCGGCACCGTGCCCAGGTCGCCTGCCGTTTCGCCGGCGATGATTCCGGCCGGGGTCTCTCCCCGGCCGATGGCGGCAATTAGGTTCGTCAGGGCCTTTTCGCCTTCGAACAGGACGATGGTGTCAAAAGGGTGCAAAACGGTTTCCCGTTCCGGTCCGGACAGGCGCGTCAGGATCTGGGTAATGGCCGGTCCGCCCGCCGTCAGATGCGTTGCCGGAAGCATCCGGCGGAGCATCATGGCCAGGGAATAGGCCGGCTGGACCTGGTTGATAAAAGCGATGGAGAGGCCGACCACGTCCGGAGACAGGGATGCCAGTCGCCCGGCCAGCTCACTGAAATAGTCGTGAAAGGGATCACGGCCGGGGCCGGCGCCGGCGGCGATCTCCTCCGGGCTCAGAAGAGAAAACGGGGTGCGGTAACCGCCGAAACCCAGCTCCAGCGGGGTGCAGGCGGCGCTGATCAGGGCCAGAGCGCTTTCAATCGTCTCCAGCGCGGAGGCATAGCAAACCGGATCATAAAAACGGGCGCCGGACCGATCCCGCATGACCGCCACCGCCTCGTCGATGGCGTCGCCGGTTGCCGCCGCTCCGGCACGGGCCTCCTGAAGGGCGATCCAGGCCAGCTGATCGGTATGCTTCAACACTTTTTTTTGACGCAGATTCCGGATCCGCCGTTCCAGGCGGCTGCGGAAGGTGAGCAGGGAATCCTTGTTCAGCAGCCGGTCCCAGGCTTCGACGTTGGCGTCAACCGGCACAACATCCATCCCCTTTGCGCGCAGGCAGCCGGTCAGCAGGGGCACCGAAATATAGGGCGCGGTGGGGTCGGTGGCGGGGGGATAAATCAGTGCGATTTTCATGGGCCGGCTTATCAGGAAAGAAGCGCCTTCTTCTGTTTTTCCTTTCCGGGAATACTTTTTTCCACGAACAGCGGCTCGCCGCCGGGAAAGGACTTTTCCGTGTAGTACATGAGCGTCGCCGGGGTGGAGGGGGAAGGCGTGAATATCTGCGCCTGTTCCGGCGCAAATCCCAGGGACTCACGGACAAACCGCTTCAGCCCCTGCATGTCCGCGAGCGTGCATCCCGGATAGGCGGCGATGAAATAGCAGGTCAGAAACTGTTTTTTGCCCGCCTCCCGGTTCAGCCGCCGGAACCGGTCGATGAACTGTTTGAGCATTTCCGCGTCCGGCTTGCCCATCAGATCCAGAATATGCTTTTCGGAATGCTCCGGCGCGATTTTCATCTGACCGGAAACATGGTGACCGATGACCGCCTCCAGATAGTCCTGGCCGTACTTGCCGTCGCCGAGGATCAGATCGTGCCGGATACCCGATCCGATGAACACCTTTTTCACCCTGGGCAGATTCCGGAGCTTTTCCAGCAGACGGATCTGACGGCGGTGATTGACGGAAAGGCGCCGGCAGGGTGACGGCGTCAGGCAGCGCCGGTTGCGGCAGGCGCCGATCTCTTCCCAGAGCCGGCAGTGCATGCCGTACATGTTGGCCGTGGGACCGCCCACGTCCTGAATGATGCCCTTAAAATCGGGATGATGGGTCAGGTGCCGCGCCTCCCGGACAATGGAGGACTCGCTCCGCTCGGCGATGCGCCGCCCCTGGTGAACGGCAATGGCGCAGAAGTCGCATTCGCCGAAACAGCCCCGGTGGGACGCGATGGAAAAACGGATGGTCTCCAATGCCCGGACCGGCCCTTCCGCCTCATGACAGGGATGGGCCCGCCGCTCATAGTTCAGTTCATAGATCCGGTCCAGTTCCTCGGTGGTCGCGGGAATCGGCGGGGGATTCTGAATCAGGTAGCGGGTGTCCTGTTTCTGACACAGCCCCTGGCCGGAGACCGGATCGCTGTTCCGGTAAAAAACGGTGAACATGTCGGTAAAGGCGGCCTTGTCCCGGGCCACCCGGGGGTGAGAGGGCAATTCGAGATACCCCTCCCTCTTTTCCGTCGATTTATAGCAGAGGCCGCGAATATCCATGACCGGCTTTTTTTTCTTCAGCCGTCCGGCGAGCTCCACAACGGTTTTCTCCCCCATGCCGTAAACCAGAAAGTCCGCCTTGGAATCAAACAGCACCGAGCGCCGTACGCTGTCGGACCAGTAATCATAATGGGAGACCCGGCGGAGGCTGGCTTCGATCCCCCCGATAACAATGGGCCGGGTTTTCCTGAAGGAGCGCCGGATAAGATTGACATAGGCGATCACGGCCCGGTCCGGCCGCCGCATGTTGCGGCCGCCGGCGGTCAGATCGTCCTGGTTCCGCTTTTTCAGAGTGGCGGTGTAGTTGGATATCATGGAATCCATGCATCCGCTGGTAACTCCCCAGAACAGCACCGGTTCGCCCAGACGGGCGATATCGTTCTGCCCGGAGGTGTCCGGCTGGGGAATAATGCCAACCCGGTAACCGGCATTGAGCAGGACCTTCCCGATCACCGCCACGCCGATATGGGGCGAGTCGATATAGGCGTCGCCGGTTACCAGAATGATATCCAGTGATTTCCAGCCCAGCAATTGTACCTCTCTTGGCGAGGTCGGCAGAAACATTCCTTAAGCCTTTCTCCGGTTGTCCCGGGAGATGATCACGACAGGCAATGCCAGCAGCATGGTCAGCAGGCCGCTGACCCAGAGCGGATGACCGTATCCGAAGGACGCCCCGACAGGGCTGTAAACCATGGCGCCGATGATATACCCCACCATGGAGAACAGATGCACCAGCCCGGCGTTGCCGCCCAGATGGGCCAGAGAAAACAGCCGGGAAATCCCGTAATACATGACCACCACCATGAAACCGTCGCCCAGGCCGTGCACCGCCCGGAAAAGAACGGAAACCGACACCGGTTTCATCACCATGCCGATATTTCCGAGACCGGACAGGAGCAGCCCCGAGACAGCCAGTTTCCTGAACCCGGCTTTCGCGCCCACGACCTGACCGGCCAGGGTCAGGGCGATGATAATGGCCACGTATTCAGCGGCAAAATACCAGCCCAGACCCCGGAAGCTCAACCCCAGGTCGTTCCGCAAAAACAGGGCGTAGCAGGTCTGCTCGGCACCCCAGTGACTGGCGAACAGCAGCACCCAGAAGGAAAAAAACAGCACCCGCCGGCTGGAAAAATCCGCCCGGTAGTCGGCCAGACGAACCCGGGCCACCACCGTGGCGGGCATGAAGGCCGACACCAGCGCAAGCGCGACGCAGACACCGGCCACGATGGTAAAAGCGCCGGAAAAGTTCAGCCGGTCGATGATATAACCGGTGCCGATGGTACCGGTGATCATGCCGGCAAACCGCCATGACTGGTAAAATCCGATCCGCCGGCCGATGGCGTTGCGGGTGTCGGTCTTTAAAAAATAAACATCCATGCTCAATCGGAATACCCAGCTGAACAGGCCCCAGGTCATGTAAAAAAGCGCCACTGCCGTAAACGACCGGGCGGTTGCCAGGGCGAAGAAACACAGGGCCTGGATCACCAGGCTGCCGGTGATGAGCAGATGGCTCGAAAACCGGTCGTTTCCGGCCCCGGCCGGAAACGCGGCCAGGATTCCCGTCATGGCCTGGATGGAGATCAGCAGGCCGATCTGAAAGGCCGAAAAGCCCATCGCCTCCTTGAAGAAAACCGTAACAAAAAAAGTGGTGATGGACACGGCCACGGTATAGAGGCTCAGAACGGCCACCGGAAACCAGTCCGCCCTGACGCCGGAGAGTGATTGATGTTCAGCCATATATGCCATTACGTGATAACGGGATGATTTTTGTGACGGAGACGGAATCTATCACATCCAGAATAAAAAACCAGACAATTATTTGCGGAGCAACGCGCGAAACCGGATTAAATGATGCGCCGTTAACAAAAGAATGGGAAAAGGGGTAAAACGATTCAGGACCGGATACCGGCCAGCGCCTGGTCCAGTTTGTCCCCGTTCACGGGCTTGGAGAGGTAGTCGTTCATGCCCGCCTGCAGGCACCGCTCCCGGTCACCCTCCAGGGCATGAGCGGTCATGGCCACGATGTGCACGTCATGATCCAGAACACTGGAACGCGGATCCCGGATAATGCGGGTGGTTTCGAATCCGTCGGGCGCGGGCATGGAAACATCCATGAGAATCAGGTCATAACGCCGCCGCCGCAGTTTATCGAGCACTTCCTTGCCGCTGCCGGCGGTATCGACATGGCAGCCCCTTTTTTTCAGCATGGTTTCCATCAACTTCAGACTGGCCGGGTTGTCTTCCGCCACCATGACATAAAGCCCTTCCACCACATAATTTACGGCTTCCGTCCCCTTTGCCTCGGACGTTCCATCATCGCTGGCCTTCAGCGGCAGGAAAACCGTAAATGTCGATCCCTGCCCCACCCGGCTTTCCAGTTCGATGCGGCCGCCCATCAGTTCAGCCATGTTTTTGGCGATGCTCAGGCCCAGGCCGGTGCCTTCGTACCGCCGGGACACGCTGCCGTCGACCTGGCGGAAGGATTCAAATACGGTCTTTTGCATGCCCTCGGGGATGCCGATGCCGGTGTCACTGACGGCAATGCGGAAACAGGCGGTTGCCTGATGATAATCCACGCGGATGGTCACCTGCCCCTTGTCCGTGAACTTGACGGCGTTTCCGGTCAAATTCGTCAGAATCTGCCGCACCCGGGTCTTGTCGCCCAGCACCCAGCGGGGGGCCAGGTAATGAACAGTCAGGTTCAGCCCCTTGTTTCTGGCCGGATAATCCAGAATTTCCCGGATGCCGTCCACGCACTCCTCCAGGTTGAAGATCTCCTCATGAAGGTTCATTTTCCCGGATTCGATCTTGGAAATATCGAGAATATCGTTGATAATTTCCAGCAGGCTGGAGGCGGACTGATAAATGGTATCGGCATAATCCATCTGCTCCGCGTTCAAGCCGGTGGACTTGAGCAGTTCCACCATGCCCAGGACGCCGTTCATGGGCGTGCGGATTTCATGAGACACATTGGCCAGAAACTGGGATTTGGCCTGGTTGGCCTGGTCGGCCAGCTGCTCGGCCCGGCGCAGTTCCAGTTCCACCTGCCGGCGCTCCGAGATATCGCGGCTGATGCCGATGATGCCTTCCGCGCGCCCGTCCCGGTTGCGCAGCCAGTTCATGCTCATTTCCATCCACTTGGTCGATCCATCCTTGCAGAGGGCCTCCACCTCCAGAATATAAGGTTCGGTTAAAAGCTTTCCGGAGGATTCTCTTGCCATCGCTTCGGAGAACATCCTCCTTACGCGTTCAAGGGAGTCCGCTGTCAGGGACTGTTCCGGCGACCGGGCCATTTCCTCTTCGGGCGTAAACCCTCTTATCCGCTCAATCGCGCGATTGATATAGACAAGATTCAGATGCAAATCCCTGATCCAGATGATATCGTTGGCGTTTTCCGCCAGCAGCCGGAACTTTTCCTCGCTGGCGCGAAGCAGATCCTCGGTTGTCTTGCGTTCGGTTATATCGCGGCTGACACCGAGGATCCCCTTCACGCCGCCGCCCTCATCCCGAAGCCAGGTGGCGTTAACCTCGGTCCAGACCGTTGCCCCGTCCTTGCGGACCATCTCCACAACCAGTGTGGTCGGGCGGCCCTGGCTGACGGTGGCCATCCGGTCCAGTTCATCATTCATCACCTTCATGGCCTGCTGATAGGACTCCGGGGTTACCAGTGCCTGAACCGGCAGGGATTGAGCCTCCTCGGGAGAATACCCCAGGACGCGCTCCACCGATGGGCTGATATAGGTCAGCCGCATCTTCATATCAGCGGTCCAGATGATATCGGTGGCGTTTTCCGTCAGCAGACGGTAGCGCGCTTCCCGGTCCCTCAATTCGGCTTCGGTACGCTTCAGGGCGGTGATATCCTGCAGGGTGGTCATGGCCCCCGTCATCGTTCCCTGTTCGTCCAGGAGCGGCGATGCCGTAAAAAAAAGCCATTTACCCTCATCCCCGAAACGGGGGAAAAAGTCCAGCGCTTCATACCCGCCGGTCAGCGGCGAAGGACGGTATTTCCCGGCGTAATAAGCTTCGATCCGGTCCAGGTCACCGTCCAGGATCAAATCCGCCATGACCGGTCGCTCCTTATCGTAAAACGCGCGCCATTGCCGGTTCGTACCGACAATTTCCGCCGCCGGGATACCGGTCAGGTTCTCCAGGCTGCGGTTCCAGTAAACGATCCGGTGGTCTTTACCCAGAACAAACGTCGCAATGGGACTGGCCTCGATGATACCGCGGTAAAACTGCCTGATGGTTTCCGTCATGACTGTCTTAAGACCTTTACTTACAGATTAGAGCCGGTGATCCGCTTCTTTGATGAACGCTTTTACCACCGGCATGAGCCGCTTGGCCTTTTTCCCGGGGCTGTTGAACATGATGACATACTGAAACCGCCGTCCCGAATCAGCGGTGATGTAGCCGGCCCGGGTGCTGACATTGGTCAGGGTGCCGGTTTTGTAATATTCGTCCGCGTCTTTTTTCATCAGTTCCTTATACGGCGCGAAAGCATCCAGGAGCCGGCACATGGTCGCCGCCGAAACCCGGTTTTCGGGCGACAGGCCGGAGCCTTCGGTCAACTGGATATTTTTGATATTTAACTCCTCCTGCAGGTAAGATTGAAGCGCCCGCAAGCCCTTGTCCAGCGTGGCGGGCGGACCGTATTTTTTGACGCCGCAGGCGAACAGCAGTTGATTGGCCGTAAAGTTGCTGGAATAATGGAGCAGCTGCGCCACGATCTGCCGTAAATTTTTACGGGAAGGATGCTGATAAACCAGCCGGTCTTTTTTCGGATCGACACGGTATTCGCTTATCGGACCGCGGACCGGGCAGCCATTCCGTCCAAGGAAACAGGCGAACAACTCACCACAGTAAATTGCCGCTTCTTTCTCGCAGTTGATCACCATGACCCGGCCCTGGGAAAAAGGCAGGGAACGGATCCGTTCCAGGGCGAACGGCACCAGGGGGGTCTGGGGCTCACCGCTGACATAGGTCCCGTTCTTCTGTTTTTTATAAGAGACGGTGTTGTAGTTCACGCTCAGGGCGCCGATAGGCGCGTCATAGGGTTCCAGGGAATTACAGCACCGTCCGGGAAGATCACAGGCGGTGAAATAAGAGTAGTCCACCGCCAGGGCGGTCGTCTTCCCGGCCAGGGAAGCGACCGTTCGGGCCATGAGCTCGAGGTCTTCTGATACCAGGGAAGGATCGCCGTATCCCTTGATCACCAGGGTACCGTCCGGCCGCTGATAGCCCTCAGTTGGAAAACGATACTCTTCCCCCAGATAATGCAGCGCGGCCAGGCTGGTGACGATCTTGAGGATCGAAGCAGGGACGAGCGGTTTGTCGCTGTTTTCCGAAAACAGAACGGCCCCGTCCTTTACCCTTCGGATAATAATGCTGTCGTTACTGCCGATCTGGGTAGCCAGAACCTGTTTGGGCGGCTGCTTGACCGCTGCCGGTTTCTGCCGCGCGGAAGCCGTCTTCTGACGCGCCGCCGCCTGACCGGCCACCATCATCATGCCTGCCAATACCAGAACGAAAACTGTCTTGAACCGATTTGTCATTTGACCATTCCACAAAAAATCTGATTCCATCCACAAGGTGAAAAGGCAACAGGCAGCGGGATCGCCCTCCCTTGCCTTTAGCCATACTATTCCGCCTCAAAAAACGCCTGATAGGCCTGAGCCGTCATAACCACATCGCCCTTGCTGGAAATTTCAAAAGGAGAATGCATGGACAGCAGGGCCGGCCCGCAATCCACGATATCCATGCCGTACTCCGCCAGAAATTTGGCGATGGTGCCGCCTCCGCCCTCATCCACCCGGCCCAGTTCGCCGGTCTGCCAGATAATTCCTGAACGGTTGAAGATTCCCCTGACCCGGCCGACGAATTCAGCGCTGGCGTCATTGGCCCCGGACTTGCCGCCCGAGCCGGTGAATTTTGTGATGCACACGCCGTATCCCAGGCGGGCGGCATTCCGTTTTTCATGCACCTCCTGAAAATCCGGATCAAGGGCGCCGTTGACATCAGCCGAAAGCGCGGACGTCCGGGCCAGGGCCTTGCGCAGAGCCCGGGCGTCCATGGTTTCTCCGGCCAGAACACCCAGGTCGGAAACAAAGTCTTCCATAAGGATGGACTTGGCCCCGGAACTGCCCTCGCTGCCGATCTCTTCCTTGTCGAAAAACAGGGCCACGGCCGTTTTTCCCGGCTGCCGCAACGCCGTCAGCGCCCGCAGCAGCGTATAAGCGCAGACCCGGTCATCCTGGCCGTAAGCCCCGATCAGGCTGCGGTCAAAGCCGATATCACGGGCCGGACCGGCCGGCACCGCTTCGATTTCGGCGCTGATCAGGTCTTCCTCAACCATCTGGTACCGGTCATGAAGATAATTCAAGACCGTCAGTTTGAAACGGTCACGGGCTTTGGCGCCGCCCATGGGCAGGCTGCCCGCCACCAGATTCATCTTTTCTCCTTCAAAAACGTCCGCCAGTTTCTTGCTGTCCTGGGATTTTCTGGCCAGATGGGGCAGCAGATCGGCGATGGTAAAGACCGGGTCACCCGGTTCATCGCCGATGGCGATATCGACGGCGCTGCCGTCATTGCGGATTACCTTGCCATAAAGCGCCAGCGGCCGGGCCAGCCACTGGTATTTGCGGATGCCGCCGTAATAATGGACCTTGAACATGGCCAGATCGACTTCCTCGTACAGGGGATTCTGCTTCAGGTCCAGCCGGGGGGAATCCACGTGAGCGCCGATCAGATGAAGGCCGTCCCTCACCGGCCTCCGGCCGACAACCGCCGCCGCCACGGCCTTATCCCGGTAAAGGCTGTAAACCTTTCGGTGCTTCCGGGTCGCTTTTTCCATATTCACAAAGCCATGGGACTCCAGATCCTCCACAATGGCGGCCACGGCCAGCCGTTCGGTCTTGGCCCCGTCCAGAAACCGTTTGTATGGTTCCGCGAAATCATAGGCCCGTTTTTTTTCCGCGGCCGTAAACCGGTCCCACACCAGAACCGGCTTGCGAACCATTTTTTTATGCAGGGCGTCCGCGGCCTTGTCGGTATTCTTTTCCGTCATATTTTCTCCGTCAGCAGTAAACGCATTTATTTGCTTCCGCCGGAAACGGGCCCGTCACGCCATCCGGCTGTCCAGCACAATGGTCACCGGGCCGTCGTTGATCAGGGACACATCCATCATGGCGCCGAACCGGCCGGTGGCCGTCGTCACCCCCGCCTCTCTTACCCGGCGGGTAAAATATTCGTACAGGGGCACGGCCCTGTCCGGCGGCGCGGCATTGGCAAAAGAAGGGCGCCGGCCCTTGCGGCAATCGGCCAGCAGGGTGAACTGGGAGACCACCAGCATGGCGCCGCCCGTGTCCAGAAGCGACCGGTTCATCTTGCCGGCATCATCCTCGAAAATCCTCAGCTGAACGATCCGGGAGGACAGATAATCCGCGTCGGATTCCGTATCATCATCGGCCACGCCAAGCAGAACCAGAAGCCCGGCGCCGATCCGGCCGACGATCGCTCCGTCAACGGCCACCGAGCTTTTTTTGACCCGCTGGATCACCGCCTTCATTTATTAGCCGTATCTATTGAAAAAGTCTTTTCCATTATAACTATATCATTTCATTCATGGCCATCAGCGCCATCAAATAACCGGTCTTGCCGAAACCGGCGATCTGGCCGGTGACCACATCGGCCATCATGGACTCCCGTCGGAAGGCCTCCCGGTTGTAAATATTGGACAGATGGACCTCGACCACCGGGATCTTCAGCAGCAGCAGCGCATCGCGAATAGCCACGCTGGTATGGGTGTAAGCGGCCGGGTTGATGATCAGGCCGGACACCTCCGCGTCGACCAGGGCCTGAATCCTGTCCACAATGGCCCCTTCGCTGTTGGACTGAAAGCATTCCACCGCCAGACCGAATTCCCGGCCGCGCTTACTGATGGCGTCGTCAATTTCGGCCAGGGTGTCACGGCCGTACTTTTCGGGTTCCCGTCTGCCGAGCATGTTCAGGTTCGGCCCGTGGATCACCAGCACACGGCGCGTTTTCCCCCGGCCGCCGCTGCCGCGCTTTTTCTCCGCCTTCATGATGTCCCCTCCCGCCGTTACTCGGCCAGTTTTTTCAGTTCCTCGATGGTCGCCCGGTAATCGTCACTGTGAAACACCGCCGACCCGGCCACCATTACGTCCGCCCCGGCGGCGGATACCGCCGCCACGGTGCCGGCATTGACTCCGCCATCCACCTCGATCAGCGTCGACAAGCCCCTTTCCGCAATCATGGATTTTATCGCCCGGATCCGCTTCAGGGAGTTGGGGATAAATTTCTGCCCGCCGAAGCCGGGATTGACGCTCATGATCACCACCAGATCCAGATATTCCAGTACCCAGGCAATGGTTTCCAGGGGCGTAGCGGGATTGATGGCTACACCGGCCTTGGTACCGGTATCCTTGATCAACTGGATGGTCCGGTTCAAATGGCCGCCGGTTTCCACATGAACGGCGATATAATCGGCTCCGGCCGCCGCGAACTCCTCCACATACCGTTCCGGTTCCCGGATCATCAGGTGGACGTCCAGGGGCAGTGAAGTGACCCCCTTGACCGCCTTGACGATCATCGGCCCGATGGTGATGTTGGGAACAAACCGGCCGTCCATGACATCCACATGAATCCAGTCGGCGCCGGCCTTCTCCACCGCCCGCACCTCTTCGCCCAGCCGTGTGAAATCCGCCGAAAGAATCGACGGGGCAATGCGTTTCATAGGCTTATATCTCCTTATCCGCCGCTGAAAACTTCCGTTATGATCAGTTCCGAGTCCCTGTAAACAAAAACCGTGGCGTCCCTCTGGGACGGCACCACTACCCATACTTCCTCGCCCGGTTTCATCAGACCGTCGATAATAGGCAGGGACAGACCGTAGCAGTGCAATATGACTTTAATATGCCTGTTCACAAACCCGTTTTCAAGTCTATACCGGAAAAGATTGGCGCCGCCGCCGGACAAAAACGGAGAGGGTTCGTTCTCCAGCGGCCGGTTAATGGTCAGATTCACCCGCGCCCCTTCCGCCACCCGGGCCCCGGGCTCCGGATCATGGCTGATGACCGCGTTCCGGGGCAGCTGATCATCAACGGCCAAGGAGACATCGCCGATGGCCAGCCCGGCTTCTCCCAGCAGGAGTACCGCCGATGAATAAGGTACCCCGTTCAGGTCAGGCATGATATAGGCCGTCGGCCGGGGCCCCAGGCTGACCAGCAGATTGACGGTCGAGGTCCGGGGCACCATTTGGCCGGCCTGAGGTTCCTGGGCAACCACCCGGTTCTGCCCCAGGCGGTCGTGATACGTCAGAGAAACGATTCCCGGATGCAGCCCGTTGGCCTCCAGAATGGAACGCGCCTCCTCCTGGACGACGCCTTTGAGGTCCGGCAGTTGCAGATATTGTTCCCCCTTGGAAAGGAACAGGTTAATATCCCGCCCTTTTTTTACTTCCTGGCCGGGTTCGGGATATTGATCGATGACATGGTGTTTGGGAACCGTGTCGCTGTATTGCGAATCCTTGACTTTTATATCCAGCCCCAGGTCCGTCAGCAACTCCAGGCAATAGACCACGTCCTTGCCGACCAGGTCGGGGACGACCACCGTCTCCTCGCCTTCGATAAGCAGGACGATTGTAAAATAAGCGCTGAACGCGATAACCAGCGTAAACAGGATGGCCGTCAGAATCAGTCTGATAATCCGCATCATGATCGTTTCTTTTTCAACCGCGCCCCGAAAAACCCGTCCAGGTCATGGGGGTAAACCGATGTTTTAAAATAACTCCGGTCATTGATAAATTGCTGTAAACCGACTTCCGTATCGGCCGACGCCGGATCAATATGAAAATCCTTCCGGTCGTTTAAAAAGCGTTCGACGACCGCTTCATTTTCTTCGGGCTCCGTGCTGCAGACCACATAGAGCAGCCGGCCGCCGGGGCGGACATGGTCGGCCAGAGCCGATAATAACCGGACCTGATTCCGCCGATGACGTCTCAACCGTTCAGGTGTAGCCGACCATTTGATATCCGGGTTACGACGCAGAACGCCCATCCCGGAACAGGGACAGTCGGCCAGGACGCGATCGAATTTTTCACTTTCTTCCCGGGCGGTCTCCGCCAGCCAGTTGATCCGCCGGGTTTCCACGATAGACACGCCCAGACGCTTCATTTCCATGACCAGCGCCTGCAGTTTTTTCGCGTCGACATCGGCCGCCGTCACCCGGCCCCGGTTTTTCATCAACTGCGCCAGGTACCCGGTCTTCCCTCCCAGGCCGGCGCAGGCGTCCAGGATCCGCTCCCCGGGTTGCGGATTCAGCCATCGGCAGACCAGTTGGGCGGATTCGTCCTGGACCTGAAACCAGCCGTTCTGAAAGCTTTCCATTTCATCCACCGATCCCCGCGGAGAATAAAAAGATATGGCGTCCGGTGAATAGCGGCCGTCCTCGATCCGCTCCGCCTCACCGGTTAAAACTTCCCTGAGCCTGGCATATCCGGTTTTCAACGTGTTCACCCGTACGGTAATAGGAGGGATACGGTTGGCGCCGTCACAATACTGCACGGTGTTTTCCAGTCCGTACCGGTCGACCCACCGTCGCACCATCCATTCCGGAAACGACCGGGTGATTGACAGCCACACAACCGGATCGGTTGCCCGATCCGGCCAGGCCAGACGGTCGTGCTGGCGGACCGCGGCCCGCAGAACGCCATTAACAAATCCGGCCGCGTGCGGAGACGCCGTGGTTTTGACAAAACTGACGGCGGCGTTCACCGCGGCATAAGCGGGAATCCGGTCCAGATACAGAATCTGGTAAAGTCCTACCCGGAGAATCGTGCGCACAACCGGATCGATTTTTTCAAAGGCGGTGGCGGAAAGCCGCTGGATCACCCAGTCCAGGGCCATTCGCTGGCGCAGTACCCCGTATACCAGAGTGGTGGCCAGTGCCCGGTCCCGTTTTTCCGGCAGCGCTGTCCGGTTCAGCGCGGTTCGGACAATATCGTCCAGGGTATTTCTCCCGGTTTCCAGCGAGTTGAGAACGGTTATGGCCGTCTGGCGCGGATCGGATTTCATGGCATCAGATTCTTTTCCGTTTTCGCGGGAAAAAGGCTAAAGGGTTCAAGGGGCCGAGGGTTCAATGGCCTTCTGTAAAAAAACCGATCCTGCCGCAATGGGAAAGCCTCTCAAAAAATCGGCGACCGGCAACGCTTTTCCGGACTGGCTCTGGATTTTCAGCACCGACAGCACCCCGTCGCCGGCGGCAACACGGAGCTCTCCGGGGAAACTCCGCAGCACCGTTCCGGGAGGCCCGCTGTCGCTGGTCGCGGCCGTTTCGGCCCTCAATATCCGGTACCGCCTGTCGTTTAAAAAGGTATACGCGCCGGGCCAGGGGGTCATGCCGTGGATAAACGCCACCAGTTCCCGTGCCGGCCGGGACCAGTCGATCCGGCCGTGGCTCTTGGTCAAGAGGGGCGCAAAGGTCGCCCGGGAATGGTCCTGGGGCGTTCTCCGGGCCTGCCCCGCCGCCACCATCCGGATGGTCTGCTTCAGCAAGTCCGAACCGATCACCGCCAGCCGGTCATGCAGCTCACCGGCGGTTTCCCCGGGATCAATATCGGTTTTCACCGAAGCGATCATGTCGCCGGAATCCATCCCTTCATCCATATAAATACTGGTCACGCCGGTAACCGTCTCCATATTGACGACGGCCCACTGGATGGGTGACGGCCCCCGGTAGGCGGGCAGAAGCGATGGATGAATATTGACGGCCCCGAGCCGGGGGATGTCAAGCAGGGCTTTGGGCAGAATCCGGCCGAAGGACACCACCACCAGCAGGTCAGGGTTCCAGCCGGCCATCTCCCTGATAAACGCCTCATCCCGGACGGATGCCGGCTGAAGCACCGGGATTCCCAGCCTCCGGGCGGCTATTTTTACCGGCGGGGGCGTCAGTTTGCGGCCCCGTCCGCTGGGCTTATCGGGCTGGGTGATCACCAGCGGGATATCATAGCCTTCGCCGGCCAGTGCCTCCAAACCGGGAACGGCATAGGCCGAGGTGCCGATAAACAGGATACGAGACTTCTCCGTCATACCGTCCGGGCCTTTTTTTCGCACTTTCTCTTGTAAAGCTGCCGCTTCAGGCGACTGGCCTTGTCCAGAATCAGCACGCCTTTTAAGTGATCGATCTCGTGCTGCAGGACGACCGCCTCCAGGTCTTCGGCATCCACCCGGACGGGATTGCCCTCCCGGTCGAGGGCCTCGACCTGAACGCAGGCGGACCGGTTGACATCCACCCGCAGTTCAGGCACGCTCAGGCATCCTTCCTGTTCCGATAGAAATTCCCCTTCCGCGGACACGATCCGCGGATTGAGCAGCGCTTTGTAAAGACGCTTGTCCCTGTCTTCGGAAACATCATAAATAATCACCTGCCGGTCGCTGCCCACCTGCACCGCGGCCAGGCCAACGCCGGCATTGGCATACATGGTATCGGCCATGCTCTCGATCAACTGCTGCAGTTCCGCATCGACCCGCTCCACCGGTTCGGCCCCTTTTCTCAAGATATCCGCCGGGTAGGTAAAAATCTGAAGCATCGACATGATTCTCTCCTTGCTACCGCAACAGGCTTCTGGATAGATCGATATCCTTTTGAATCTGCAGTTTTAATTCGTCGATTCCGGAAAACTTCTTCTCTTCTCTTAACCGTTTCACGAAATCGACCCGAATGTTCTCTCCCCTGATCTGCCGGTCAAAATCCAGAATATGAACTTCCACCGTAAAAATATGATCATCAAAGGTAGGGCTGTAACCGATATTGGCCACGCCGGCAAATCGTTCCGACCGGTAATGGACATAAACGGCATAAACCCCGGAAGGCGGGCACAGTTCATCGGCCAGTTCCAGGTTGGCCGTGGGGAAACCCAGGCTTTTCCCGCCGCGGTCGCGGCCCGCGACCACCTTCCCCCGGATCTGGTAATAACGGCCCAGCAGCTGATAGGCCGACTCCATGTCCCCGCGGCCCACGGTCTCCCGGATGACGGTGCTGCTGATCCGCGGCAGACCGTCGGCGGAAGGTACCTCCTCCGCGCAGATCACCTCAAAGCCGCGGCGGGCGGCACAGTCCCGCAGAAAGGCGACATTCCCCTCCCTGCCCTTACCAAAGGCGTAATCCTTCCCCACCACAATCACTTTCATGCCGAGCCGGCCGATGAGGATATCATCGACAAATTCACCGGCCGGTATCTCGGCGAACTCCCTGGTAAAGGGGATGCAGAGGCATACATCCATCCCGCAGGCGGCAATCAGTTCAATTTTCTGCTCATACATGGTAATCAGCGGCAGGCGACCGTTACCGCCGACCACCCGGGCGGGATGAGGTTCAAATGTGATGACCACCGAGGTGCCGCCGATCCGGCCGGCCGTTGCCCGCACGATCCCGAACAAGGCCTGGTGGCCTTTGTGCACCCCGTCGAAATTGCCGATGGTGACGACCGCGTTCTTATACGGCCCGTTGATGTTTTCCAGCCCTTCTACCCGTTGCATTTTCCGCTCTGACAACCTCGCTTATGTAAATATTTCATTGTTGAACATTAGGTCTTGACAGACCACTTAAACCTATTTATATAGAAAAATTCAGTCGGAGACGCAATCATTAAATTGACGGCGTCCAAAACGGGCCGAAGTGGCGGAATTGGTAGACGCGCTAGGTTCAGGGTCTAGTGGGGGTTCCCCCGTGGGAGTTCAAGTCTCCCCTTCGGCACCACAAATTAATAACCGCAGCTTGCTTACAGGCTGCGGTTTTTTTTTGAAACCCTTTTTCATCCCGTTTCTTGAAAGGATCCGGGGAGCGATACCGGCCTTAGGGGTGGATTTTTTGCAGCATGGGATTCGCCCTTTCAAACGGTTTGACGTTTGATGACCTTTATGGTATGTAAAAGCGTTAAATAAGGATGTCATTAAACTTATATCGCTGAAAATTCGTGGGGAATCGAGGGGAAAAGCGGCGTGATCCGCCGAAAAAACCGCGTTTGCCAATTTCATGGAGGGTGATCAATGATCTTCTCGCAACTGTTTGACATGGTGAATCTGGGCATTATCATTCTGGACAGGGATCTGAAGGTCCAGAAATGGAATCGCTGGCTGGAAATGCACACCCGGATCACCGCCGCGGAAATCGTCGGTTCATCGCTGCCGGATCACTTTCCCAATCTCAATAAAAACTGGTTTATCAAAAGCTGCAAATCCGTCTTCAACGTCGGTAATTTCACCTTCCTGTCTCAAAAACTTCACAACTATTTTATTCCCATCACGCCGGTCCACCATTTTGATCCGGAATTCAAGTACATGCAGCAGAACTGCACCCTGGGTCCCATATACAACGATAAAAAGGAAATCGAGTACATCTACATGATCATCCAGGATGCCACGGAAGTGGCGGCTTATGAAGCCAAAATTCTGGATATCAACACCAAGGACAAGCTGACGGAAATCCAAAACCGCCGGTATTTTGAATCCAAGCTGAAACATGAAATCGATCGCCATCGGCGGTACAAAAGGCCCCTGTCTCTGATCATCATCGACATCGACGCGTTCAAGAAAACCAACGACACCTTCGGCACCCAGGCCGGGGACAGTGTCCTGATCCAGCTGGCGGCTCTGTTTATCAACCGTCTGCGGGTGGTCGATACCATTGCCCGGTTCGCCGGGGAAGAATTCGCTATCATCCTGCCGGAGACAACGCTTCATGGGGCTGAGGTGGTTGCCGGACAGCTCCGCGATCTGGTCAGGAACACCCGGTTTACTTTCGGCAATGAGACCATGAATATCACCATCAGCCTGGGCGTGATCGGCGCCACCGGCGACGAGGTAACCGTTGAAAGCCTGCTGAAAAAAATCAGGGGCGTCCTTGAAGACGCCAGAATCAAAGGCCCCGACGCCGTCATTATTCCGGCGGCATAAACCGACCGATCGCTCGCGCATTGATAAACCAGGAAATCGGCTACATTCTCAAGAAGGAAACGACCCGGCAGCAGACCGGGTTTTTTGTCGTCGCGCCTGACGACAGGGGCATGACCCTGGAGGCCGCCTTAAAGCTGCTGGAAGAGCGGCCATTGGACAGTTATCTCCACCAGCATGTAATAACGGCCCTCACCGGGACGGCGCCGGACAGGGCCGGGCAGTTATTGAATCCGCCGGATGCGGGAGAAAACATCATCCGTCGGGCACTGGAAGCGGAATATCTGCTGCTGACCAGGGGTCGAGATCATCTTTTGCAACATGTTTCAGCGGATACGATCCGAGACTTGAGCCGGCTCACGCCGCTGATTTATCTGCGTTCCGTTCTGGAGCCGGATCAGCCCCTTCATTGCCAATGGACGGCGTTTTTCAGGGAAAACATCCGGCGCCATCAGCCCCTTTCACCTCCGGATCAAACCGGCCTGCCGCCGCTGGCTTTTGGGAAAAGGTCGTCCGCACCGACCGTTACGGTGGCTGCGCTGGCTGCTTCATTACCGAAACCCGGCGGGCCGTCGTCAAACCCGGTTCCTCCCGGCATCACGGCCGATCTGGCGGCCGAACGGCTGGATCGGTCCGGCGTCAGCCTGGGGCCGCTCATGCGCCACGAAGCCAGTTTGAGCCCCATCGGCCTGCTGCGGACCTGGCGAATGGCGATCCGCGTTGACAACGGCCGCAACCGATACACCCTTGGCGGCGAGCAGACGGCCTTCGGACGGGGCCTGTCCCTGGACGCGGCCCGGGCTTCCCTGATGATGGAGATCGTGGAACGGTGCTCGGCCTTTGCTTCAGTGTCCGCCCACGGACTGGAAAATTATCGCAACGGATATACCCTGCGCCGGGCTTCATACAGCGAGTTGATCCGGGAAGGCACGGACCAGGACGGCGCCGGAACCGCTGATGTTCTGGATCCGGCGAGTCTGGCCCTGGAAGCGGCCTACCGGGACCAGCCCCTGCACTGGGTAAGGGGTGAAACGCCTGTACCGGACCGGGAAGGAGTCGGCACCCGGCCAATATGGATCCCGGCCCAGTGCCTCTTTCTCTTCTGCAACCTGGATGAACCCGACCTGTTTTCCGGACTGGGCTCCACCGGTCTGGCCGCCGGCAACACGCCGGCCCAGGCCAAAGTGGCCGGCCTCATGGAAATAACCGAGCGGCACCAGGCCGCCACCGTGCCCTTTGACCCGGCCACCTGTTTCCGCCTCCTGGCGCGCGATCCACAAGTAACCGACCTGCTTGAAGCCTATCGCCGGGCGGGCATCGATCTCTGGTTCCAGGACATTACCCCACCTTGCGGTATTCCCTGCTGCCGCTGTTTTGCAGTGGAGAAAAGCGGCGAAATACACACCGGCGCGGCCGCCCACCTGGACGCCCGGCGGGCCATCCTGTCCGCCATAACGGAAAACACCTGCCCCTTCCCGGAAGCACCGGCCACACGCCCGGCGCCGGCAGACCTGACGCTGGTCGGTTATGAAAACCTGCCCGATTATTCCACCGGAGATCCTGCCGCTGACCTGGCTCTTGTGGAAACCCTGCTTTTAAAAAACAACTACCGGCCGTGTTACGTCGATCTGACCCGGTCCGACATCGATCTGCCGGTGGTCCGGGCGATCATACCGGGCATGGAATTGCTGGGCGATTTTGACGCTTATTCCCGAATACATCCGGACCTTTACCGCAACTACTTGGCGCTGTTTTAAAACAGATGTCCAGACGGGGAAAGACAAGTCAAATATTTAAATATAAATATTAATAACAGAATGTTGGCAACATCCATGTAAAAATCACTTTTGATCTTTTTCCTGTGGTCCACGCGTTCAACAAAGTGATCGACAGGGTCCGGATAGAGGGGTTCAAGAAAGCCAGAAAGTCAGAATCCTGAACCATTACCGGTATCCGATTCATACCAGTAAGCTGGAAGGGGTTAACAATCAGATTAAGGTCATTGAGCGAAAGGCCTATGGCTTTCATGATGATAGATACTTTGTATTAAAGGTCATGCAGGCCTTTTCCTCCAACTAATTTGGAAAGGAACTATAATAAGTAAAGGAGATCAAACTTGAATCTTTTTGATATGCGGACCATCTTATTCGGTCATCTTATCACAAGCATCGTCTGTGCAGTGATTGTCGTGCAACTGTGGCGACAGAACAGGACCCGTTTTGCAGGCCTAACGTTTTGGATGATTGACTTCATCTTTCAGGTGGTGGCCGTTCTACTGGTCATCATGCGCGGCGTCATACCGGATTGGACATCTATGGTTTTCAGTAACACCCTGGTCATTTCGGGCGCTATCCTGGGCCTCATGGGCATGGAACGCTTCCTGGAAAAACAAGGTACGCAGATTCACAACTGTTTTTTGGTGATCATTTTTATCTTCGTCCACAGCTATTTTACCTTCGTTCAGCCCAATCTGTCAGTGAGAGATCTCAATCTATCCACTGCCTTGCTGCTCATCTGCCTCCAATATGTTTGGCTCATATGGCACCGCGTCGAGCCAGGCCTGCGATCCCTGGCCTTCGGGGTCGGCGCGGTGAACTTTCTTTACTGCCTGGTCAGTTCCATCCGGATAGTGAATTTTTTCATCACGCCGCATGAGGACAGGAGTTACTTTCAACCGGGCATTTTCGATATATTGATACTTCTGTCCTACCAGGTACTCTTCATCCTGCTGACCTATAGTTTTGTGTTGATGGTCAACAAACGTCTGTTGGCGGACATCAGTTTCCAGGAAGAAAAATTCTCCAAGCTGTTTCAGTCCTCTCCCTATGCCATCATACTCACCAGGATGTCCGACGGATGCATCATTAATGTCAATCAGGGGTTTGTTGCCCTTACGGGATACCAGCGTGAAGAAGCTGTCGGAAGGAAATCACTTGACTTCCCTTTTTGGCAAAACAAAGAAGATCGCGACGCTGCCATAGCGGTATTGTTGAAGAACGGCCGTGTACGAGGGATGGAATATCAATTTCATACAAAAAACGGCGAAAGGGTTGTTGTCCTCCTGTTCATGGAAATTATCCTGATCAATGGCCAGCAACACGTCTTTACAAGTTTCAATGACATCTCCCAGCGTAAGCTGGCCGAAGAGCAACTTCATGAACTTAACGAGAACCTGCAAAAGCGGGTCGAATTGGAAACTAAAAGGCGGATGGTCCAGGAACGCCTGCTCACCGAACATTCCCGCCAGGCGGCCATGGGGAATATGATCGGTGCGATCGCTCACCAGTGGCGTCAGCCTCTCTCCACGTTGGGCATGATGATTCAAAGAATCTCCGCTGCCGGATCCATGCAGGAACTGACCGGCCAACAGATGGATGATTTCAAAATAAACGCCATGCGGCAGATTGAATATATGTCTGATACCATTGATGAATTTCGCAATTTTTACCAGACGGAGAAAACAAGGAGTCCTTTTCAGCCCCGGGTCTGCTTTGAAGATGCCATCCGACTTCTGGAAAATCAACTTGCCAGCCGTAATATCACCGTGACCATGACCTGCCCCAAGGAAGCAGATATCTTTTTAAACGCCTATCAAAATGAATTCAAACAGGTGGTCTTGAATCTTTTAATTAATGCCAGGGATGCCATCCTCGATCGGCGCACCTTTAGCGGTGCACCGGAAGCAGGGCTTATTGAAGTGTCCTGTTTCCTCTCCCCTGAAAATACATGGGTTATGGACATCCACGACAACGGCACCGGGATACCGGATCAAATCGTCGAGCTCATATTTAATCCCTACTTCACGACCAGACAAGACAAGGGGGGGAGCGGCATCGGTTTATATATTTCCCGCTTAATCATCGAGGAAAGCTTCAAAGGGCGCATCAGCCTGACGCACCGTAAAGAAGGGGCAACGTTCAGAATTGAGCTGCCACTGGAGGAGGAATCATGAAAGACCTTAAAAAATTTAATGGTTTAACCATTCTGCTGGTTGAGGACGAACCGGATCTGCGCCGCGAAACGGCGGCGTTCCTCGAGCTGTATTGCCGGCGTGTCATCCCGGCGGCCAACGGCCGCGAAGCCGTCGATTTATTCGGACAGCATCAGCCGGACATCGTTATCAGCGATATTCGCATGCCCGTCATGGACGGGATCGTCCTGACGGAACATCTCAAGCGGACGTCGCCCGGCACGCCCGTCATTCTCTGCACGGCCTATACGGAAACCGCTTATCTTTTAAAGGCCATTGAGTTGGGCATTGCCGCTTTTGTACGCAAACCGGTACATGCCGAAGATTTGCTGGACGCGGTCAACAAATGCGCTCTGCCTTTAATTCAGCGGCAGGAAATTGAAAATCTTTCCAGCGAACTGAACGCAAGTGTAACCGAATTGCTGGGAGGAACCCCGGCCCTGCAAACCATCGCGGATATGACCGCGAGAGTCGCCCGCACTTCTTTCAATATTCTATTGCAGGGGGAAACCGGAACGGGCAAATCCCGCCTCGCCGGCATTATTCACAACCTGAGTACGCGCAGAGAAAGCCCTTTTATCAAGGTTCACATGGGAGCTATCCCCGAGCCGCTTGCGGAAAGCGAACTTTTCGGCCATCTCAGAGGAGCATTTACCGGCGCCGACAAGATGCGCTCCGGCCTGATGGAGGCTGCCCAAGGTGGAACCGTCTTTCTGGACGACGTTGAATCCTGCCCGATAGGCCTGCAGGTGAAACTGCTGCATTTCGTGGAAGACAAACGCTTTACGCCGGTGGGAAGCAACCGTGAGACCGAAAGCGACGTGCGCATCATCGCGGCCAGCAACCGGGACCTTAAAGAGGAAGTCGCCAAAGGACAATTTCGCGAAGATCTTTTTTATCGCCTGGCCGATTATACCATCACGCTCCCTCCGCTTCGGGAAACCCCCGACATTATCGTCCCTCTGGCGCTTTCTTTTTTAAGAACGACCTGCGATGAACTTGACCGCGACGTTCCCGCCATGGATACAGCCGCCCGGGAAGCGCTGACCAGGGCGGCCTGGCCCGGCAATATCCGCCAGCTCAAAAGCGTAATCCGCCGCGCCACCCTCAACGCAGACAAAGCGATCACGGCGGACATCTTTGCCTCCGTCATGGATACCCCCGCCCGGAAACCCGCCCGCAGGGCTACGGATGAGCACCCGCCGGTTATTCCACCTCCCTTCCCGTGCAGCATGGATCAACTCGAGAAATGGTCACTCGAACAGGCCCTGAGATTCTGCGGGGGAAAACGCATGAAAGCCGCCGCGATGCTGGGAATGAACTACAACACCTTCCGACGCCGGCTTGAAAAGCACGGACTCGCCAAAGAATAATAACCGGCCGCCTCTGGGTTTTCAGTCATTGTTTTTGTTTTTGACTATCCATTTTTACTATCCGTTTCAGATAGTGGTATGCATCATTCCCGCCGCAACAAACCCTCTTAATATTTTCATCTATCTGCAATATCAGTTGATTCAAATATTGGCACGGCCTGTGCTTCATGTGCTGGAAATGAAAAGCAGCCCCCCCGATATCGATGTGGCAAAATACCTCTGCCCGCACGCGCTCGATCCGTTCGAGATCTGCTACTGTCGAACCGTCACGGGGCGCAACATTCCGAAAATTGCCCGTTACTGCATAGGCAGCTATCAAGACTGCCCCGTCTATAAAAAATGGCCGGAAACCCGGCTTCGAAAGGAAATCATTTCATGAAAAAAATAAACGAATGGATGGATGGGGAAGATTGTGATCATTGCGGGGTATTCGCTGTGATGACGCATGCCTCGCTTCCGGTACTTGCGGCCGACGAAGCGCCCGCCACGAAAAGCCAGCCGACACAGGCCGCTATGAAACCCGACAATCAGGGCGTTCATCCCTTTACTCAAGCCGCGGTCAACGCGGACGTTCTGGGGTGATCCACACCAGATGAAGGTGGATCATGAATACGGTACACTATTGTCCAAAAACGATTTTTGGACAGCATACCGATAATAGCGTAAAATGCAAAAATGAATACGGTGTGATCCATGTCGATAACTTTCCATGGACTCAACTATACCAGTACGCGTTAAAACTGTCACCTAAAGGTGAGGGTTTTAACCCTCCCAAAGTGGGACAATAAAAACATGCAAATTTATATTCAATAAAATTCAATTGGTTAATTATCTCCCTACTGTAAACCGGAAACCATCCCGTTTTTGATGGCACACAACTTGCTAATAATTTTAATCATATCCGGTATTTTTATGCCGGACGGATTTGCCTATTTTAAAAGATCAATTTCCCGATAAATTTAAATAAGAAAGATTATCTCCGATGAGAAAGATCTCATGTCTTCTGCCAAGGCCGGTAGTGGGAGTGCTGACATTTATCGCCATTACCCTGCTGTCAATCCTGTCCGCCAACGCGGCCGCTGTTCTGACCGTGGAACCGATCACCTGGAACATCGTCGGCCTGGACAGCAACGATGTCAACGCCGGCCCCAATAAGTTCCCGGTGGGCGTACGGATTACCAACACAGGCGATGTGGCCGCCACGAACGTCGCTGCCACGTTTGTGTGGGAAGACGCCAACGACCTTTATTCCGACGATCCCAGCCCCGACCCCTACATCAACCTGCGGCCGGGCACCCTGTCGGTGATCAGTTTTTCCTCGATAGCCGCCGGCAGCTACAGCGACGCCTATTTCGAAGCCCAAATCACCCGCAACGCCGGCGCCTATGACAATACCCGCCGTTATCATGTGGCCGTGACCGCCGACGGCGGCATATCCGAATCATCCCCTACCCCGCGGGAATTGTATGTCGAGCATCTGATTTCCCAGGCCCGGAATGCAGTTCTGGATGTGGAACTGGACGGGGTTTCCATTCCCAACGGCGGCACCATGAACTTAATGGTGGGCGAAGATTACCAGATCGTCGTCCATGGGTCGACCGCCACCCAGGGGTATAACCAGCTGGAAGAATTTATTTCCATGCCCAACACGATCTTTCAGATCCTGTCGGTGAGCACCCAGTACTCGGCGGAAACAGGCCTGGAGTCGAACCCGAACCCCAAGCTTTACGGAGATGCCTGCGGCTGGGAGAACGACCCGAACAGTCCGGACTACCGTTCCTGCGTGGGCGGGGACGGCAAGAACGGCGGCACCGTTGACGTCACCTACCAGGTCAGGATTCTTTCCGTACCGGGCGCGCCGCTGGTGAACCCCGAACCCATGACCACCCTTGTCCACGACTTTTCCGGCAGCAGTTTTCATTATAACGCCGATTACGGGATATCCGCCCGCTATGCCATGGTTTATGGCCCTTCATCCGTTACGATTGACAAGGCCTTTGCGCCGACAACGATTGCTGCGGGCGGTACATCGGTCATGACCATCACCATCACCAATCCCACGCCGGCAACGATTACCGGCATCAATTTTTCAGATGCTTTTCCGTCCGGTATGGCGGTGGCCGGAACGCCCGGCGTTACCATCACCGGCCTGGGCGCCGGGGCTTTTCTTTCCTCCACCACGCCGGCCAAGACAGCGCTGGCCGGCGGTGAAACAACGGTTTATTTCCTGGACGGCACGCTGGCCCCGAACAGTTCCGGCACCATCCAGGTGAACATAACGGCTGATTCCACCGCCGCGTCATACCTGAACACCACCGATAACCTCTATATTGACGGCACAACGGATACCGGCAATACCGGCAGCGCCACGCTGTACGTCAGCACGGCCCCGCCGCCCCCCGCCAACTGCGCCAGCCCGGTGAGCATCGCTACCTGGACCATGCCGCTGGCAGGGCAGGGCAGCGGCGGCCCGCCGCCGCCCTACACGACCCAGGCCTCCGGCGTCACCGCCACGGCGGTTGATTCGGCGGCAGGCGCCTGGTCCATCGTCGCGGCTCCGGCCGGCGGAGGCGGAACCAACGCCTGGGCTTCCACCTGGAATAATCCCACCGGGACCTCCGGCACGGCAACTCCTCCCGATCCCAACACGCTGACCCTGCCTTACTTTGATATCGAGGTGCAGTATCCTGCGAATCAGTACAATGGAGTAACCATATCCTTTAAAGTTTATCTGGGCGGTAACGGCGACTGGGGCGCCAACGCCAACAACTATGTCTATGTTTATGAAAAAGCGGATAACGGCGCGTTCAACGCCGGAACGGCTTTTCAGACGGATAAAGCCAGCTGGTTTACTTACAGCCGGAAGGCGGCGACATCCGGCACAACCAGAACCCGGTTCAGGGTCACGTATCTCGGCACGGGCGCCAACAAGAACGCGACGGCCTATCTTGACGATATATCCATCACCGGCTGCGTCAACCCCAACCCGCCCGCGATTACCAAGTCATTCCTGACGGACCCCATCGCCCAGGACGGAACTTCCACCCTGCGATTCACCATTACCAACCCTAACGCCGGATCGGCCTTGAGCGGCATCGCCTTCACGGACGTGTTGCCGGCAGGACTGACCGTGGCGGACGGCTCATCGGCGGCGTGCGGCGGCGGTACGCTGACCACCACGGCGGCGACCGGAACAATTGAAGTGACCGGCGCCTTCCTGGCCGCCAGCGGCAGCTGCACCATCGACGTCACCGTGACCGGCGCGGAGGCCGGTTCGTACACGAACGTCAGCGGCAACGTCAGTTCCACGGAGAGCGGCACCAACACGGGTGCCGGCGGATATGCCACCGACACTCTCACCGTGGTCGCGCCGCCGGAATTTTCAAAATCGTTTTCGCCCGGCTCGATTTATACCAACGAATCATCGACATTGACCTTCACGATTTCCAATCCCAATTCAGGCACGACGTTAAACGGGATCGATTTCACCGACAATCTGCCGGCCGGGGTGGTGGTGGCCACGCCCAACGGTTTGACGGGCGGGTGCGGGGCCGGGACCATTACCGCCGTGTCCGCAACGAACGTGATCAGCCTGAGCAATGCCTCCCTGGCGCCCGGTGCGTCCTGCACGTTCTCCGTGGACGTCACCGGTACGTCGGCGGGCACCAAGACCAACTCGACCTTCGCCACCTCCACCGAAGGCGGTGCCAGCGCCATTTCCTCCACTGAATTAATTGTCGTCGACCGGACCCCGCTGATCGATCTGACAAAGCAGATTTCCACCAATATTGGCGGCCCGTGGTCTGCATACACTCCCGTGGTGGCGACCGGTAATGTTTACTACCGGTTCAAGGTTTACAACAGCGGCGATGTTCCGTTTACCGGCATCAGCATCACCGATGACCAGTATGCGCCCGGTTGCGATTACAGCGCATCGCTTCCCCTGGCCGTCGGTGATGAAGCCAGCTGCGTTTATGGGCCGGTAACGGCGGATCAGGACACGCTCGTCAATACAGCCCACGCCACGGGCACCCATGCCACCGGCACCAAAGACTCCGCGGACTCCTCCGCCGAGTATGCCACTACCGCCCTGACCATCAGCAAAACCTCGACCGATGCCTCTTATAGCTCCGCCGGCGATGTGCTGGACTACAGCTTTACCGTTTCCAACACTGGTTTCGCGGCTCTGGAAGGCCCTGTGACCATCGATGACGACAAGGCGGCGGACGAAAGTTGTCCGGACGTCGACACCGTCGGAGACAATGATAACTATCTGGACCCAGGTGAAAGCATCATCTGCACGGCGACATATACGGTAACAGCCGCTGATGTGGCGGCCGGCTCCGTGACCAATACGGCCACGGCTACGGCAGAAGGAACGACTTCATCTCCCGACAGCCTGACCATAAATAAAGCCGATGACGCGCCGGTGGCGGCGGACGACAGCTATACCACCACCGAGGACACGGTGCTAAACGGCGATGTCTCCGGCAACGACACCCCGTCCGGTGACGGCGGCAACGTCTGGTCCAAGCTGACCGACCCGGCCCACGGCACGGTCACGGTCAACGCCGACGGCACCTTCACCTACACCCCGACCGCCAACTACAGCGGCGCCGACAGTTTCACCTACCAGGTCTGCGACACCGACGGCGACTGCGACGACGCCACGGTCAGCATCACCGTCGACCCGGCCGATGACGCGCCGGTGGCGGCGGACGACAGCTATACCACCACCGAGGACACGGTGCTAAACGGCGATGTCTCCGGCAACGACACCCCGTCCGGTGACGGCGGCAACGTCTGGTCCAAGCTGACCG
>JBFMDX010000021.1:0-7552 GCA_040753795.1 Thermodesulfobacteriota bacterium | reverse complement strand
ACGCCGACGGCACCTTCACCTACACCCCGACCGCCAACTACAGCGGCGCCGACAGTTTCACCTACCAGGTCTGCGACACCGACGGCGACTGCGACGACGCCACGGTCAGCATCACCGTCGACCCGGCGAACGTGGCATTGTCGATCAACAAGACCGACGCACCGGATCCGGTGGCCCCCGGCGGGCAGATCGTCTACACCATCAGTTACAGCAACGCCGGCACGGACGCGACAACAGGCGTGGTCATCACCGAGTCTTACGACAGCAACGTGACCTTTGTTTCGGCCGTTCCCGCGCCGACCTCCGGCGATAACGTCTGGGACATCGGCAACCTGGCGGCCGGCGCTTCCGGCACCATCACCATCACGGTGAACGTCAACTCGCCCCTGGCCAACGGTACACAAATAACGAACAACGTGTCATTGACGTCGGATGATGATACGGCCAGCGACAGCGAGACGACCACCGTCTCCAGCGCGCCGTCACTGTCCATCTCCAAGACCGACGCGCCTGACCCGGTGACCGCCGGCGGGCAGATCGTCTACACCATCTCCTACAGCAACGCCGGCACCGACACGGCCACGGGCGTGGTCATCACCGAGACTTACGACAGCAACGTGACCTTTGCCTCGGCCGTTCCCGCGCCCACGTCCGGCGACAACACCTGGACCATCGGCAATCTGGCGGCCGGCGCCTCGGGCACCATCACCGTCACGGTGAACGTCAACTCGCCCCTGGCCAACGGAACCCTGATCACCAACACCGTCTCCCTGACCGCCAACGAGGGCTCCACCAGCGACAGCGAGACGACCACCGTCTCCAGCGCGCCGTCACTGTCCATCTCCAAAACCGACGCGCCTGACCCGGTGACCGCCGGCGGGCAGATCGTCTACACCATCTCCTACAGCAACGCCGGCACCGACACGGCCACGGGCGTGGTCATCACCGAGACTTACGACAGCAACGTGACCTTTGCCTCGGCCGTTCCCGCGCCCACGTCCGGCGACAACACCTGGACCATCGGCAATCTGGCGGCCGGCGCCTCGGGCACCATCACCGTCACGGTGAACGTCAACTCGCCCCTGGCCAACGGAACCCTGATCACCAACACCGTCTCCCTGACCGCCAACGAGGGCTCCACCAGCGACAGCGAGACGACCACCGTCTCCAGCGCGCCGTCACTGTCCATCTCCAAAACCGACGCGCCTGACCCGGTGACCGCCGGCGGGCAGATCGTCTACACCATCTCCTACAGCAACGCCGGCACCGACACGGCCACGGGCGTGGTCATCACCGAGACTTACGACAGCAACGTGACCTTTGCCTCGGCCGTTCCGGCGCCTACCTCCGGCGACAATGTCTGGACCATCGGCAGTCTGGCGGCCGGCGCCTCCGGCACCATCACCGTCACGGTGAACGTCAATACACCCCTGGCCAACGGCACCCTGATCAGCAACAATGTTGCCCTGACCTCCAACCAGGGCTCCACCAGCGACAGTGAGACGACCACCGTCTCCAGCGCGCCGTCACTGTCCATCTCCAAGACCGACGCGCCTGACCCGGTGACCGCCGGCGGGCAGATCGTCTACACCATCTCCTACAGCAACGCCGGGACCGACACGGCCACGGGCGTGGTCATCACCGAGACTTACGACAGCAACGTGACCTTTGACTCGGCCGTTCCCGCGCCCACGTCCGGCGACAACATCTGGAACATCGGCAGTCTGGCGACCGGCGCCTCGGGCACCATTACCGTCACGGTGAACGTCAACTCGCCCCTGGCCAACGGTACCCTGATCACCAACACCGTCTCCCTGACCGCCAACGAAGGCTCCTCCAGCGACAGCGAGACGACCACCGTCTCCAGCGCGCCGACCCTGTCCATTTCCAAGACCGACGCGCCCGACCCGGTGGTGCCGGGCAACCAGATCGTCTACACGATTTCCTACGGCAACGCCGGAACCGACGCGGCCACGGGCGTGGTCATCACCGAGTCCTATGACGCCAACGTGACATTCGTTTCTGCTGTGCCGGTGCCGGATATCGGCTTTGACAACCAGTGGACCATCGGTAACCTGGCGGCGGGCGGCTCCGGCACCATAACGGTGACGGTGCTGGTGACCAGTCCGCTGGCCAACGGCACCCTGATCAGCAATAACGTGACGCTGACATCGGATGACGGTACGGTCAGCGACAGCGAGACGACCACCATCCGTAATATACCGCCTGGACCTGGGCCGGGGCCGGTGCCTGAACCGGCGCTCCAGGTCGTCAAGAGCGATGATCCCGACCCGGTCGTGCCGGGCGGGCAGATCGTGTACACCATTTCCTACGGAAACGCGGGCACCGGCGATGCAACAGGTGTGACCATTACGGAAGAATATGACGCCAACATGACCTTCGTGTCCGCGGTGCCGGAGCCGGATTCCGGCTTTGACAACCAATGGACCATTGGCGATCTGGCCGCGGGTGAGTTCGGCGTCATCGACGTGACACTGCGGGTCAACACGCCTCTGGCGGATGGCACCATTCTGACGAACTTTGTTGCCCTGGATTCAGACCAGCAGGTCACGGATGACGTGGAGACGACCACGGCGACCAGCGCGCCGTTCCTGTCCATCGCCAAGACCGATGAACCCGATCCGGTCGTGCCGGATGGTCAGATCGTTTACACCATCACCTATGGAAACCGGGGAACGGAAACAGCCACCAACGTGACTATTACGGAAGAGTATGATGAGGACGTAACCTTCTTGAGGGCGGTGCCGGCGCCGGACGCCGGCTTCAGCAACCGCTGGACCATCGGCAGCCTGGCGGCAGGCGCGTCTGGCACCATCACGGTGACGGTGGCAGTAGACACGTCTCTGGCCAACGGAACGCTGCTGGTCAACAGAGTGGCCCTGAATTCCGATGATGGAACGGCGAGCGCGTCGGAAACGACAACCGTCAGTGAAGCACCGTCACTGCAAATTTTTAAGGAGATCCTCACGGATACGGTGCGCTCCGGCGATCTCGTCATGTATCAAATAATTTATGCCAATGACGAGGATGCAACGGAAACAGCCGCTGACGTTATCATTACCGAGGTGTACGACAATAATACAACTTATGTGTCCGCTGATCCCGCTCCGGACCCGGGGTTTGACAACCGCTGGACGGTCGGGAACCTGGCCCCGGGCGACTCCGGAGAAATCTTGGTGACACTGCGGGTGAAGCCCGATTTACCGCCGGGCACATTAATCGGCAATGAGGTCGTTATCCGGGACGATGCCAACGCGACCGTTTTCGCTTCCATCGAACCGGAAGGCGGCATTTACGACCCGCCGCGGGCATTTAAGACCGTCTTCGGCGATCGGCCGGTGATCCAGTGGGAAATGCTCTGGATCAACGACAATCCCGGTGACGCCCTTAATGTCCACATCGAAGACGTCATCCCGGCGAACACCACCTACGCGCCCGGCAGCCTGGGAGCGGACTACGGAGATTATCGCTATGATGAAGCGGAAAACAAAGTGATTTGGGAGGGATCGATCCCGGGTAACGGCGGTAACGTACGGATCTGGTACAGCACTTATGTGGATGATGACGCTGATTACGTGGAAAACCAGGCCTGCGCTTACTGGGATGAAGACGGCGACGGTGACTGGCGGGATGACCGGGATAGCGGCCAGAAGGAGACTTGTACCGACGACCCGGCGACCTCTCCGGTGAACGATCCCACGGCCTGGAACGATACGGCCTGCAAGCTGCAGCTTGGGAATTTCGTCTGGAGCACCCCGTGTCCGCTGGAATGTCCGGATGGGTCCACCGCGACTACCGGGATAAACGGTGTCAAGATCAATCTATATGCCGACAGCGACCATAACGGGAAATTCAGCCCCAAAGCGGACCGTCTGCTTGCGTCCACGGAAACGATCGGCGGGTATTACCGGTTTGACAATTTATGTGAAGACGACTATATCGTGCAGATCGATCAGATCAATTTCAAACGTGGCCGGCCGCTTTACAAGCACACCGTTGTCCCCTGGTATCAGGATCCGAACACGGATATTGACGGCGACAACAATGGAATACGGTTGAAAAAACGCGGTGTCGTCACGAAAAGCATCCACCTGACGGACAACGGAGAGCCGACCACCGACGGAGACGCGGATCCGCAGACCAACTTGAGCATTGACTTTGGTTTCTACAGAAAGGACTCGTCCGGTTGTAATCAGGTAAAACCGTTCTGATTCTCTGTTTAATCATTGAATGAGGAGAAAAAATATGCGCATGTCATACGCTTCGAAATTGTTCCTGGCGATGCTGGGTGTCCTTCTGATCACCGGGATATCCGGCGCCCTGACGTCGGCAGACGACCGGCCGCTTCTGGTCCTGGCGGACCTGTCAGGGTCCAGCCAGGAAAAGATGGGATATTTCAACTCACCGGAGAAGACTACCGTTGTCCGGATCACCCGGGCGGAAGCCATCAGGGAAATTCTGACGGAGTTCGCCCGGACACTGCCGGCCTCGTATTGTCCCGTCGGGTTGTTTGAGCTGCGTTATCTTTCCGGGGATAAGAGCTACTGTGTTCCCGTAACACCGGTGGCCGCCTATCAGGCCGGTGATCTCCAGAAACGCGTGGAAGACGATCTTACCACCACGCTGCCGGTATTCAACAGACGGACGCCGCTGGCCGACGGCTTGCGTCAGCTGGATGAATCCGTTCTTAAATCAATGGACGGCCGCGCCGTCGTTCTGCTGATTTCCGATGGCGGGGAAAATATCCGCTCCGGTAAAAATAACGAGGATGAGAATAAGTCCATCCGGGTAGATGACCCGGTGAAAGAACCGTTAACCGAGGTCCTCCGGCTTAAACTCGCCTACGGCGACAAACTGGTATTCCATGCCATCGGCCTTGATCGCGGCACTTCTTCGGATCAGAAGGAACAGGATCAGGAAGCACTGGCGCTTCTTCAAAAAATGGCGGCGGCCGGCGGCGGAAAATATTTTTCGGCCCGTGAACTGCTTCAGGACCGGAAGACGATCGCGGAACTATACCCCTTGCTGTGCGGTACCGCCGGATTGCTGACGGAGTAGCGGATCGACAACTTTTTAACATATAAGGATCGGAGCAATGATATTCGCATCGACAACGATTAGGAAAATCCTGGCCGCCCTGGCGGTTGTTCTGTCGTTTGCCTGCATCCATGACGCGCGGGCGGATGAGTCCCTGTCCATTTACGGGCTGAAAGGATACGGTTTTGTGATTTCGCCGGAAGTTTCCACCGGCACCCACGTCCAGGGTTCCGTTTTGTACAGTCGTTTCAACGGCAAGATCGAAAATCGCGACGGCTATGTGGTCGCGACCCCTTTGAGCCTGACACACGGATCCGACGGGCTCTGGGAAGTCGCCGTGGCAACGGACTGGGAGTCTTGGGAAAATACGGATTTCGATGAAAGCGAGAGCGGCCTCGGGGACGTGTTTGCCGGGGGCAAGGTGCGGCTGCTGGGCAGGAACAAAAAAGATCCCCTGGATTTATCGCTGATGCCATATATCCTGATCCCGGGCGGCAACCATGACAAGAGCATTGGCGATCTTTATAACTTCAACCCTTCCCCGGAAGACGATTTTTCCTATGGCGCCAATCTCCTGCTGGGCAAACGGGTCGGGCGGTTCTATCTGACCGGCAATCTGGGGATCAACTACCTGGATACGGATCTGGACTATCTCGAAGATAACGCCGTATTTGCCGGTGTTGCCCTGGAATATCACATTTCCGAAAGCCTCATGGCTTACGCGGAATATTTCGGCACGGAGAATAAAAACGACCTGGAATGCGACCCCTGCTTCGACAAGGATGTCAATGACGACATGAGCGAACTGGGGGCCGGCCTGGTCTATATCAGGCAACGGTGGGGCTTTCGCGTCCACGGCGGCACGGGCCTGACCGACACCACGCCGAATTTCCGGCTGCTGGCTTCTATAAACCGGGGGTTTTAAGCCGGTCGGGATACACCGCGATTTCCGGCAGGGGCACGGCGCGCCGTGTCCCTGCAACCCTTGAAGCCGGATAACAAAAACAAAAGGCGGCCCGAAAGCCGCCCGTGCGTTATTTGAAAACTGGCTCATACCAATTTCAAATCAAAGATGATCTCAAGGCGGCCAGGAGGAGGCGACGCAGGCGTATTGTAATACGTCGAGGAGCCGACGACGCAGCCAACACAGAGAGCGCTTTGATTTGGAATTGGTATTAGTAATTCTTCTCCAGTAACTGCGTCTTCTTGGTAGCCCGCTCCAGGGTGCCCGGTTCCAGCCAGGTGATGGCCGGACGGATTTTGAGCAGGGAGTGCATCTTCTCCAGCACCGCCTTTTCCACGGCCGGAAGATCCTCTTTTCTCACCGAGGCCGCGTGCTCGATTTTGATCTTCAGCGGGGGAACCACCCGGGGAGGCGGTTCATCCAGAACGATCCGGAAAGAGCCGGTCAGCTTGTCCGGGAAGGAGTGAATGACCCCCTCGATGGCGGCCGGATATACCGGTACGCCCTTGACCTTGAGCATGTCATCGGCCCGGCCCACCACCTTGTAGCGGAAGCCGCTGCGGCCGCAGGGACACGGATCGGTAAAGACCTGGTGGATGTCCATCATGGTGAAGCGCATGTCAAACCACACGGCCCCCGGGGGATTGAGTGACGTCCCGGCCATGATGCCGGTAGCGCCGTTTTCCAGGGGCACGACTTTTTTGGTTTCGGGATCGATCAGCTCATAATAGGCGTAATCGTCGGCAATCCAGTGCATGCCCTGGTAGACCGGGTAATCGCAGGACACGCCGTAACCGGCGCCGGCATCAAACACCTGGGCGCCGTATTCGGATTCCAGCTTCTGCCGCACCTCCGGAATGCCAGCGCCCGGCTCGGCGCCCAGCATGAGGATCTTAATGCCCAGGGATTTGACCGGGGCCTTGAGCACTTCCGGGGCCCGTTCGATCAGGTGCAGGGCCAGGGAGGGCGTGCCCGCGAAGATATTGACCTTGAACAGCTGCATGAACTGCAGGATCTTTTCCGTGCCGGCCTCGGCCCCGATGGGGACGATCGACAAACCCGGAAAATTCTTGAACCATAAAATCTGGGGCGTGCCGGCGGCGTGCATGGACAATCCGAAGCAGATGGCCATCCGGTCCCCGGGACGGAAACCCATGCGCCAGGCGGCCCGGCACATGATCTCCTGGGCGTCGGTGATGGCGGCGTTGAAGTTCGGGTATGGCGTGGGGATTCCGGTCGTGCCGGAGGTGGTGGTCAGCAGGTAGAGATCGTCCACGCGGCTGTCGCCGAAGATGTGGCGCATCAGCTTGTCCATGTCGAAACCGACTTCACCGATAGCCTCGCGGATCTCAGCCTGTCCGGCCGGGGGAATGGCCTGGGCAAAATCCTCAAAAGTCCGGATGTCCTCCGATAAAATGAGAAAGATGGTCTCCTTTGAGGCGGTAGCCTCAATATGTTAGTGATAATGCTTTCCACAGACACACACTAACAAGAAAGGAGACCATGATGGACGATACCATTTATGATCAT
>JBFMDX010000020.1 GCA_040753795.1 Thermodesulfobacteriota bacterium | reverse complement strand
CGAGGGGCACATCATGGACGGCACCTTCATGGCCCTGGAAGACGTGGCCAGGAACTGGAACCTCTATGCTGCCAAGGTCACCTACAGTTTTTAAACGCAATTTTGTTCGCGTACGCGATATATCGTCGGCTATGATCAGCAACAGTCAATCAACAAGGGAAGGATGGGATCAATGAAAAGACGAGTCTATTTATTAATGCTGTTACTGTTGGCAGCGATAACCGTGCTGGCTTCCCCGGTCAAACCGGTCTCGGCGCAATCGGAAACGATTTATGTTATCGCGAATTTAAATGTCCCGGACAGCGCCCTCTCCAAGAGCGAGCTGCAGAATGTTTATCTGGGAAAAAAAGACAAATGGAGCGACAACCAGAAAATCAACTTTACCGAACTGAACAGCGGCCCGTGTCATGAAGCCTTTCTCCAGCAACATGTCGGCCGGACCGATTTCCAGTTTCAGAACTACTGGAAAAAACAGATATTCACCGGCCAGGGACAGCCGCCCCGCGGCTTTGACGCCGAAGCTGACCTGATCGATTATGTCTCTAAAACCAGCGGCGCCATCGGCTATTCCTGCACCAAACCGGATTCCGCCAAGGTAAAGATACTGACCATTAATTAGGTCGTATCATTATTTTTGTTCGTGTCCGTTGAAAATGAATTTGCGGGAATATTTGAGAGATTGACAACTTTTTGAATATCAGGAGATAGCGATGAAACACTATAAAAGGCTTTTTGTCTTGGCCATGATCGCCCTTCTGGCGATTCCGGCCGGCGCCGCTGGAAATACGTTAAGCAGCGCACTGGACAGCATAAATGTCCATGGATTTGTCAGCCAGGGATTTCTCAACACTACCAAAGACACCGAGTTCCTGTTGAAAGATTCCAATAAAGGCTCTTTTCAATTCAACGAAATGGCGGTCAACTTTTCCGCCAGCCCGAGCAGCGACCTGACCCTGGGCATGCAGTTGTTCGCCTATGACCTGGGAGAGAACGGCAATGACGAGGTCAAGGTGGACTGGGCTTACGGCAATTACGCCCTGCATGATTATCTGAACGTTCAGGCGGGCATCATGAAAATGCCCCACGGCCTTTACAACGAGACCCGCGACATCGACATGGTCCGCACCAGCATCCTGATGCCGACCAGCGTTTATCCGGAATGGTTCAGGGATGCCATGGCCCGGATCAAAGGCGCCGGTCTTCACGGCAACCTGCCCGGCAACATCACCTACAAGACCCTGTATGGGTATATCGACGTCGCGGAAGAAAGCGGGATGACCGACGGCATCGAAACCCTGATCAACAACCTGGGCGTGGACACCGACGATACCGACACGGAAAACTCCTCCTACGCCACACAACTGGTGTGGGATTCCCCCTTCGGACTAAGGCTGGGAGCCACGCTCTCCCGCCTGGACAACCTGACGCTGGATATGAGCAGCGATATTCCCATTCCGGCCATGGCCACCGGCGGTCTTTCCGGCCTTACCACGCCGCTCAATGCGCTGATGGAGTTCGAGCCCATCGACATTTATGTCCTGTCCGCGGAATACATGTTTGACCGCCTGACCCTGGCGACCGAATACTGCGAATACGATATCGATTACACGATCTACCTGACCACCCTACTGGATCCGGCCATCAGCGGCGCCATGGGCATCCCGCCTACCTTAAGCGACAAGGCCACCATGCAGGGTTTTTACGGCAGCGCCGCCTACCGCCTGCTGGACCCGCTGGAGATCGGTTTCTACTATTCCGAACTTTACTGGGACAAGGATGATCACAACGGCCACGATTACGCCCGGGAAACCGGCAAACCTTCCTGGGGGGCCTGGCTCAAGGACAAGTGCCTGTCCGTGCGCTATGATTTCACGGCCAACTGGTGCGCCAAGGTGGAAGGCCACCTGATGGACGGTTCCTTTATGGCTTACACCAAAGCAAACCGGAACTGGTCGCTATACGCCGCCAAGGTCACCTATAATTTCTAAACGACAATTGCCCGGGACCCGGCAACGGGCCCCGGGCAATTTATCTAACGGGGTTTTGCCGCCCGGAAAGTTAATTTCAGGAAAAACACCATGTGGAAATCAACCAGCATTTCCAGAAAAATATGGGTCAGCCTGGGCATCCTGATGGCCGGCTATCTGGTATCCATCACCTTTGGTTTCGTCAACGGCATCCGCACGGAATCCCGGCTGGCATCGGTCTATGCCTATCTATCCCCAGCCTCGCACAAGAGCCAGACCGCCCTGACGACCTTTGAAAGCCAGCTTAAATTTTATCAGGACGCTTATTTGACCGGCGAGACCGGCCTGATCGAAAACGCCGGGGCCGAGGGCGGCAAAGCCCAGGCCGCCCTGCAGGAGATCGTCGATCTGGCCCGACAGCAAAAGACCGAGGCGCCGGAGGCCGCCGCCATTCTGGATGAAATGAAAAAATTCACCGAAGAGGCGAAAAAAGTCTACGCCGCCGCCATCAATCAAAGTGATGAAGCCGCCATGGACGGTCAGGTCACCATCTTTGCCCTGGCCAAGACGACCAAACAGATCAGCGACCGCCTGACGGCTTTAAAAGACGGTTACAACACGCGGCTGACGGAGGCGCTGTCGGCCACTATCAGTGCCAGCAAACAGCAGCGCTATGGCAATGTGCTGCTCTTTGCCGTCATCATCATCTTTTCCGGCATTATCATCCGCTTCATGGTCGGACGATTTATTGTTACGCCCCTGAAAAACGCGGTTTCCATGGTGCAGGATATCGCCGCCGGAAATCTGACCGTCGAAATCAAGGCCAGAGGTGAAGGCCGGGACGAAATCAGCATCCTCATTCAGTCCATGAACAAGATGGTCAGAAAACTCAAGGAAGTGGTCGGCCAGGTCCAGAGCGGTTCGGATAACGTCGCCTCCGGCAGCGAAGAGATGAGTTCCTCCTCCGAAGTGCTGTCCCAGGGAGCCACTTCCCAGGCCTCTCATCTGGAGGAAATCACCTCCAGCATGGAGGAGATGGGGTCCAACATCAACCAGAACGCGGACAATGCCTCGGAAGCGGAAAAAATCGCTTATCAGGTCGCCCGTGACGCCGAAGAAGGCGGCAGCCAGGTCCAGGACACCTTGAAAGCCATGCGGGATATCGCCGGCAAGATCTCCATCATCGAGGAAATCGCCCGCCAGACCAACCTGCTGGCCCTGAACGCGGCCATCGAGGCGGCCCGGGCCGGTGACGCCGGCAGGGGGTTCGCGGTGGTGGCGGCCGAGGTCCGGAAACTGGCCGAGCGCAGCGGCGCGGCGGCCAAGGAAATCGGCGAACGTTCCGCGGGCAGCGTTGATATCGCCGAGAAGGCCGGAAAAATGCTGGAAAAACTGGTCCCGGAAATCCGCAAAACCGCGGAACTGGTTCAGGAGATCAGCGCCGCCTCCAAGGAGCAGACCGCCGGCGCGGCCCAAATCAACACGGCTATCTCCCAGTTGGACCAGATCGTCCAGCAGAACGCCTCTTCCGCCGAGGAAATCGCCTCCACGGCCGAGAACCTGGCCAGTCAGGCCCTGCAGCTCCAGGACAGCATGAGCTTTTTCACCCTGGGCGACAAGCTGGAAACGGAACTCCGCGGGCAGGAAACGGTCTCCCCGCTGACGGCCGTTAATGCCCCGCCGAAAGCGCGCAAAGCCCTTAAACCGCCGGCCACCGCTCCCCGCCCGGCCCTGGGCCTGATTACGGAAGACCCGGCCGACCAGGATTTTGAACGGTTCTGAAGATCAAGTGTCCCGGCCGCCTGCCGTGGCTGGGATTCCGGCCGGCGCTGAACGGGAATGAACCGCTTCCCAGGCCAATACCGCCTTCGTGATTTCTTCCGGTTTTCCGGCGGCGAGAATGTCCCGGCGCCATTGATCGTCCCGGGCCATGCGGCTGATCATTCCCAGCATCCGCAAATGATTTTCCGGCGGGTCAACAGGAGATATCAGCAGCGCCAGGACGCGAAACGTCCTCCCGGACTCAGGATCCAGGATACCCGCCCTGCCGACGCCGATGGTCACCACGGATCGCGATAACCCCGATAGCCTTGCGTGAGGGATGGCCACCTCTTCACCCACAAATGTTCCGCCCTGTTTTTCACGTTCCAGAACGGATGCCCACGCGGAGGCTTTCGCCTCTTTGCCGAGACCATGGCAGGAATCCAGCAGACGCCGGATCGCCTCCTCCTTTTCAATGAGATCTTCCCAGACCTGGACGGGCATATCCGAAAAAACCGCCTCTCTTTCAAAGGCAAACGCCTTGAGTCTTTGAGAAACGGCATCTGCTTCATCCTCCGAAGACGCCGTCTCAGGCTCCGGTCGCTTGTCCGGTATGGCCCTGGTGTCCAGAACGACAACGGTCACCCCCGCCCCTTCGGTAATCAGCCGCTCGACAAGGCTGACGTCACCCGTCAGCCGCTTCCAGAACGGGACCTTTCTTCCCGGCGTACCGATGACGATATGCCCCACGCGATATTCTCCGGCAAACTGCAGGATGGTCTTGACGATATCGTCGCCTTTATATGTGAAAACCGTCGCGCCCAGCTGCTGGGCCAGCGTCAGCGTGTTGGAAAGCACCCGCTGGGTCGCCGCGTCGATAACGGTCGGATGCTCCCGGGATGTCTGCACGTACACGGCATACCAGTTGCGATTCAACCGCCCGGCCAGCCGGGAGGCATAACGCAATAACGCCTCGCTGTTAGGCCCCCGGGAACTCAGGCAAACCATGACCTGATCCGGACTGGAGGGAATCTCCTCGCTCCGGGAATCCCGTCTTCGCGAATCGATCTGAGCCGCCAGTTCGCGCAGGGTCAGCTCGCGAAGCTGCTCCAGGTTGGCCGGCCTGAAAAAATGATCCAGCGCGGTCTCGATCCGTTCGGGGGTGTATACCCTTCCCTCCTGCAGGCGCCGCCGCAAGTCCTCAATGGTGATATCGACATTGACGATCTGATCGGCTTCGGCGACGACACGGTCGGGGATCCTCTCCCGGACCCGGACCGCCGTGACCCGTTCGACGGTCTCGTACAGGCTTTCCAGATGCTGAATGTTCAGGGTTGAAATGACATGAATTCCGGCCACGAGCAATTCTTCCACATCCTGATAGCGTTTGGCGTTTCTGCTCCCCGGCACGTTGGTGTGCGCCAGTTCATCCACCAGCACCACGCCCGGATGACGGGACAGAATCGCGTCGATATCCATTTCTTCGATCTCGATTCCGCGGTAGGTCACCTGCCGGCGCGGAATGACCGGAAGGCCCGCAAGCAACGCCTCGGTTTCCACCCTGCCATGCGTTTCCACCAGGCCGACGGCCAGATCGATCCCATCTTCCAGAAGACGATGCCCTTCCAGAAGCATCTGATAAGTTTTGCCCACCCCGGCCGCATAACCCAGATAGATCTTCAACCGGCCCCGCCGGGAGCGGCGGATCAGACGCAAAAAATTGTCGGCGCGATTTTCATCCATTTTATTTATCCATCCCGTCCAGAGCCATATTCACCAGCAGCACGTTCACCAGCGGTTGCGGGAAGAGCATGCCCCCCGGACGGCGGGCCTGTTTTCCCAGCAGAGCCGTAACCGTCTCGACGGACAGACCGCGCGCCGAAGCCACCCTTTCCGCCTGGTACATGGCGGCCGCCAGGGTAATATGCGGATCAAGGCCGCTCCCGGACGCGGCGACCAGATCGGCGGGCACGGGCCGGCCGGGTACAACGCCGAGGCGGTCCAGCCTGGCCATGGCCCTGTCGCGAATCGCCGGATTCGTCGGAGACCAGTTGCTACCGCCGGCGGCGGCGGCATTGTAATCTACCGCCGATGGCCTGGGCCAGAAGTAGCCGGGCCGGGAAAATTCCTGGGCAATCAGCTCGCTGCCGACGATTTCTCCTTTATCATTATATACCAATGACCCGTTCGCCGCATGTGGCCTCAATGTTTGTCCAAGGCCGAGTATCACCAGGGGATAAAAGAAGCAGCACATGGCCATGGTGACAAATACGATCCGGACGGATGTCACTGCCTGGCTGAAAAAGTCCGTCTTTTCAATCGTGTTATCCATGATACCCCCCCGCCCTAAATTAATCCTGTCAGGCGCAAGCCCAAATCAATCAGCTTGATCCCGGCGAATGGAGCGATGATCCCCCCCAGACCATAGATCAGGAGGTTCCGCCTCAGGATCGTGTCCGCCCCCAGAGGTCGGTATCTGACCCCTTTGATGGCGATGGGAATCAGGATCGGAATGATGACGGCATTGAAAATCAGGGCGGAAAGAATCGCGCTGCCGGGGGTGGATAAACCCATAATGTTCAACGCCGCGAGCTGCGGAATGGCCAGCATGAACATGGCCGGTATGATGGCGAAGTATTTGGCCACGTCATTGGCGATGGAGAAGGTGGTCAGCGCGCCCCGGGTCATGAGCAATTGTTTTCCGATTTCGATGACCTCGATCAGTTTGGTCGGATCGCTGTCCAGGTCCACCATATTGCCGGCCTCCTTGGCCGCCTGGGTGCCGGAGTTCATGGCAATACCGATGTCCGCCTGGGCCAGGGCCGGAGCGTCGTTGGTGCCGTCTCCCATCATGGCGATCAGTCTTCCCTCTCGCTGTTCCCGGCGGATATAAGCCAGCTTATCTTCCGGCCTGGCTTCGGCGATGTAATCATCAACACCGGCCTGCCCGGCGATGGCGGCGGCGGTCAGGGGATTGTCGCCGGTCACCATGACGACGCGCAACCCCATGGCGCGCAGACGTTCAAATCGATCCCGGATCCCCGGTTTGAGCACGTCCGACAACGCCACCACCCCCAGGAGATTCGTCCCTTCGGCGACAACAATCGGCGTACTACCCTGTCGGGCGACATGATCCACAATCCCTTTCGTCGTCCCGGGAATTAAGGCTCCCTGTTCCCGGAGCCAGGCGCAAACGGCGTCGGAAGCCCCCTTGCGGAAGCCGCGGCCGTCCGGGAGGTCGAGGCCGCTCAATCGTGTCTGCGCGGTAAACGGGATCACCCTGGCCTGGGGGAATTTTCCCGGCGCGCCGGCACCGAGGGTCTCCTCCCCCAGACGAATAATGGATTTCCCCTCGGGCGTCTGATCTCCAAAAGAGGCGCACATGGCGGCTTCGGCCAACCGTTCTGTGGTGACTCCCGGCAGAGGATGATATGCGGTCGCCTGGCGATTGCCCATGGTGATGGTGCCGGTCTTGTCCAGAAGAAGGGTGTCGATGTCGCCGGCCAGTTCCACCGCCTTGCCGCTCTTGGCCAGCACGTTGGCCGAAAGAGCGCGGTCCATGCCCGCCAGACCGATGGCCGCGAGCAGCGCGCCGATGGTGGTAGGAATAAGACAGACCAGCAAGGCGATCATTGTCGGGACCGGCAGGTCCACGCCGAAATAGCGGCCAATGGGCCAGAGGGTTCCGGTCACCATGAGAAAGGCCAGGGTCAGCCCCGCCAGTGTCACGGTCAACGCCAGTTCATTGGGCGTTTTCTGCCTGACCGCGCCCTCGACCAGGGCGATCATGCGGTCGAGAAATGACTCGCCCGCCCCCGCGGTGATCCGAATTCTGAGCCAGTCGGAGAGAACGCGCGTTCCGCCGGTAACTCCCGACCGGTCTCCCCCCGCCTCCCGCACAACCGGCGCGGACTCTCCGGTAATCGCCGATTCATCCACGGTGGCGGCACCCTCGATCACCTCCCCATCGCCGGGTATAATCTCCCCGGCGGCCACCAGCACGACATCGCCCTGGCGGAGTTCATCGGAGCCGATCTGTTCCATGGCGCCGTTGTTCACCCGGCAGGCGGGAGACTTGCGTCGGGTTCGCCTTAACGTATCCGCCTGGGCCTTGCCCCGGGCTTCGGCCAGGGCTTCCGCGAAGTTGGCAAAAAGCACGGTCAGCCACAGGATTACCGTGACCGCGAACGTATACATCAACGCCGTACGGTCATCAATCAGGTTGGAAACGAGAACGGATGTGGTCAGAACCGCCCCGATCTCGGTAACGAACATGACCGGATTCCGCGCCATGCCCCAGGGTTTCAGCATAACCACGGCCTGTCTCGCGGCGGTTCGCAGCAGCGCCCTTTCGAACAGAGAAGCCCCGCGGGCCTTACGCCGGTCCAGCTTTAACCGTATGTTTTCATTGATATGGTCGCTCATGAATCGTTCCTCATATTCCCCCGGCCGCGGCTCACACACCGGCCGCCAGATGTTCGGCGATCGGGCCGAGGACGGCAACCGGTAAAAACAGCAACGCCCCGATAAAGATGACGCTGCCCAGGATCACCAGGCCGAACAGGAGGGTGTCCGTCCGCAGGGTCCCCGTGGTTTCCGGCACCGGTTTTTTCCCGGCCAGGGAACCCGCGATGGCCAGGGGGAGAATCATCGGAATGAACCGGGCCAGCAGTATGACAAGGCCGGTGGCGATATTCCAGGGGACGGTGTTATCGACCAGTCCCTCGAAACCCGATCCGTTGTTGGCCGCCGCCGAAGAGAACTCATACAGAATTTCCGTGAACCCGCGGGCGCCGGGGTTGTGCACTGTTGACGCGCCCCAGGACGTCACGGCAAACGCGGCCGTTCCCCCCAGGATGAGCAGGGGATGAATCAGCAGCGCCAGCAGGGCGAGCTTCATCTCGCGGGTCTCGACCTTGCGGCTGAAATACTCCGGAGTCCGGCCGATCATCAGGCCGCCGATGAACACCCCGATCATAATATAGAGGAACATGTTGATCAGTCCCACCCCCACCCCGCCGAACACCACGTTCAACCACATACCGGCCAGCGGGATAAGTCCCGTCAGCGGATTGAAACTGTCGTGCATGCTGTTGACCGAACCGTTGCTGGTGGCTGTCGTGAGCGCACCCCACAGCGGACCGGCGGCAGGACCGAAGCGAAGCTCCTTGCCCTCCAGGTTGCCGACCGCCTGAACCGGCAACCCGGCCAGGGCCGCCGTCGGTGTCTTCTCAAAAAAAACGGCCAGTCCGGTCATTCCGGCCAGCAGGACGGCCATGACCGCGAATATAATAGCAGCGTGACGCATCCGCCCCGAAATCCGGCCGAACATCCAGACCGAAGCCATGGGCAGCAGGAGAATACTCAGGCATTCGATCAGGTTGGTAAAAAAGGACGGGTTCTCAAACGGATGCGCCGAGTTGGGACCGAAAAAACCGCCGCCGTTCGTACCCAGTTGTTTAATCGCCACGAAAGCCGCGACCGGCCCCCTGCCAATGGTCTGCATCGTGCCTTCCAGGGTTCCGGCCGTGACCATGCCCTGGAATGTCATGGGAACACCGCCGCTGATCAGCAGCAGCGCCGTCACCACGGCCAAGGGCAACAACACCAGAAAAGTCGCCCGTAACAGATCGCGATAGAAATTTCCCAAAAGGACATTTCCCGCGAGTCCCCTGGAAAGAGCGGTCAGTGCGGCTATGCCGGTGGCCGCGGAAACAAATTGCAGCCACATCAGACCGAAGATCTGGGACAGGTAGCTCAGCGACACCTCGCCGGAATAGTGCTGCTGGTTGGTATTCGCCGTGAATGAGGCCGCGGTATGGAAGATCAGGTCGGGCGAAAGCGCGCCCTTGCCGTCCGGATTGAGAGGGAGCACCTGCTGCAAGGACAAGATCGCGGCCCCGGTGATGAACATGACGGCATTAAAAAGAAGCAGGGACAGCGCGTACGCTTTCCAGGACTGTTCCCTGGCAATGGCCTGGCCCGCGACCTTCCGGAAGAGCCTGTCGACGTCACCCCGATAACCGCCGGCCTTTTCGCCGGGGTTCATCGCCCGGGTCATGGCGAGGCCCAGCGGCCACGACAGCAAGGCGGCTGTTCCGAGAAAGAGTATTATAAAAACAATCGACATGTCATCGCCCCGCTAAAATCGTTCCGGATTGATAATGACCCAGACCAGATAGACCATGCATAACGCCAGTACAATTGCCGACAGAAAAAGCATGACGGGTTCCTCTTATCCTTTCGCCAACGGCCGTTACCCCGGATATTCCTCAGGCGGATTGGGCTCAACGGCAAGGCTTCGCCTCCATTACTTTCATCCGCGCGTTCCCGGGGGATCCGTTTTCAGGGGAAGCGTGAAACGAAAAACCGATCCTCCCCCGACTACGCTGTCCGCGCTCACTTCTCCGCCATGGGCGGTGACAAGCTCTTTCACGATGGCCAGACCCAACCCCACGCCTGATTTGTCATCCTGCCCGGACGCCCGGTAAAACTGTTCGAACAGATGGTTCAAATCTTCCGCGGGAATCCCTTTACCGGTGTCTTCCACGAAAAAAACCAGACGTCCTTCTTCCCGGAAAGCCCGGATGGTCACCTTGCCGCCGGGGTCGGTAAACCGCAACGCGTTGGCCAGAAGATTCGCGAACACCTGGCGAATCTTTCCGATATCCGCCATGACTTCCGGCAAGTCATTGGAAACGTCATTGTTCATGGTAATACCCTTATCTCTGGCGTCCGCGACAAAAGGTTCCATGGCATCCCCGGCCAGCGCCCGCGGCGTGACGGGTTCCGGTTTCAACCCTGATCTCCCGGATTCGATGCGGTTGATGTCGAGCAGATCATTGAGAATGACCACCAGCCGTTCACTGTCGTCTCTTGCGGCCAGCAGCAGTTCGGTCTGCTTTTCATTGAGAAGACCGATCCGCTCCTCCAGCAGCAGGTGGATGGACAGACGGAGAGAGGTCAGCGGCGTTTTGAGTTGATGAGAAACGGTGGATACGACCCCGCGTTTCATTTCCTGCTGCTCATGGACCTGGGTGACGTCTTTGAGAATCAGGGCCACACCGGTAGGTTCCCGGTGCTCCGTACCGACCGGGATCGGCACCGCCATGGGCTGAAAAAAATATTCGCGATTGCCGACAAATTGCTGAACATAACCATTTTTAGGATCGCGCTCAACGATCCGGTTCTCGTCCAGCGCTTTCCGGGTCAGAGGTGAAAGCCACTCATATCCGAGATCGCCGGCCATGACTCCGGTTTTGAGACCGAAATGCCGGTCCGCCGTTTCCGTGGCAACCTCCACTTTCCCATCGAGATCGAGCACGGCGATGGCGGTCGGAAGCGCCTTGAAAACTTCTTCCGTCGCCTGTTTCGTCCGCACCAGATTGACCCGTTCCTTTTTGCGGACGTGGCGCAACGCGGCCGTCATCTCATTGAAAGATTCCGAAAGCCGGCCGATCTCATCCTTTGACCCCGCTTCCAGAACAAGGTCAAAATTCCCCTCGCGGATTTCGTTCACCGATTCAGTCAGCCGGTTGATCGGCCTCAGGATCCAGCGCTGGGCAAGATAGCTGAACAGGAGCGCCAGAAAAGCGGCGACCATGATCGCGTTCAGCATGCGCCGACGGGCGATTTCCGATAAACGCCGGGCGGCATTGTCGGCCTCGTTCATGCTGGCCTGATTCATCAGCAGGATGTCCTGGGCAACCTGTTTGATCTCCCGGAACAGCGGCTGCAATTTTAAGAAATAATCGGTCTGCCTCTCCACGAAAGGCCTTGAAGTTTGGGTTACCAGAGGGATAACCTCGACGTACCGGTCAAACAGACCTTTGATCATCTCGGCCTTTTCGTGTTCGCCGGGAAGGGTAACATTGCCCAGTTCAACATCCAGGGCGGATCGGAAACGGGAGGCATATTCCTTGATCAGGCGATTCCCCTCCTGCTCGTTTCCGGCCAGGGTAAACAGGGTGCCGCTGTCCATCCGCTCCAGGGATTCCTTCATTTCCTGGCAGGCCGCCACGCTGCGATAGTTTTCCCGTAGAATCATGTCAATGGCTTGCCCGAGCTCCTCGATCTGGACCATCGTCAGAGCGCCGACAATGACAATGACAGCGAGCAGCCCTCCGAATCCCAATGTCAGCTTTTGTCTGATCCCAATCATAATGATATCCTCCGACACTCTTGTGAGCACAAGTCGTGCCATTCGATAAAGCTATGCAAATGCGATAAGTTACGCTTTAGAGTCGAAAAAATTTCCTTGTAATGGGCAAGGATGACCCCGAACCGGCCTTGTGTTTTACAAGGCGGCAGGAAGAAGAAAGGCTGACGACACGGCCAACACAGAGAGGATTTTGATTAGGAATTGGTATCATCAGATGTTGTATTGCTTGCGTTTATGCCACAGGGTGGCTTGGTCAATCCCCAGGATATTAGCCGCTTCCTGGAGGGTTCTGGTGGCGGCGACAACCCGGCGGATATGATTTTCCTCGATTGTTTTCAGGGAAACGGGATCGCCCAGCTGAGGCAGGGAAGTACGCGGACAGATGGAAGCGGGAAGCTGTTCCCTCTGGACAATGTCCCCCGTGCATAGAATCGCCGCCCGTTCGACCGCGTTGCGCAGTTCCCGGATATTGCCCGGCCAGGCATACCGGCGCAAGGCCATGTTGGCCTCATCGCTGAACCCCTTCAATACCTTGTGATTCTGCGCGCCGAAAAATATAAGCATATTGTTGGCCAGCATCTCCACGTCATCCGGGCGATCCGCCAGAGGCGGCAGGTCGATGGGAATGACGTTCAGACGATAAAACAGGTCTTCACGGAAGCGGCCTTCGCGGACCGCCTTCTCCAGATCGGTGTTGGTGGCGGCAATGATACGGACGTCCGCCTTTCGCGTCCGGTGATCGCCCACGCGTTCATATTCACGATCCTGAAGGAATCGGAGGAGTTTGGACTGAAGCGGCAGGGGCAGATCGCCGATCTCATCCAGGAACAGGGTTCCGCCCTCGCAGGCGGCGGCCCGGCCGGGGTTGTCCCGGACGGCTCCGGTAAAAGCGCCTTTGACGTGACCGAAGAGCTCGCTCTCGAGCAGATCCGGACTCAGCGTCGGGCAGGATACCGTAGCGAAGGGTTTTTCGGCTCTCCGGCTCCAGCCGTGGATGGCACGGGCCAGAACGGACTTTCCCGTGCCGCTGGGGCCTCTCAACAGGATGACCGCTTCGGTTGCGGCCACTTGCCGGGCAAGCTCCATGGCACGCTGCATGACGGGATGCCGGGAGACGAAGGTGGCCTCCGGATGCAGTCGCGCCAGTTCCTCCTTCAGGGTCGCGATGCGCTGCCCCATGCCGCGGACGACCGCCAGCCGGTCGGTGACGAGCTGGACCTGTTCGGGAGTAAACGGTTTGGCGATGTAATCCGCCGCGCCCCTCCTCATGGCCTCCACGGCGGTATCGATGGAGGCATACGCCGTGATGATAACGATGCTGATCCAGGGGCAGGCGCCCAGCAGGGGCGGAATCAGGTCAAGCCCGTTCTCCGTGCCCAGCCGCAAATCCACAAAAGCCAGGTCAAAGACCCGGCGTTCGGCTTCGGCCCGGGCGTCCGCGCCATTGCTCACGGCAGTTACGGCATGACCGCGGGACTCCAGACAGACCGCCAGCGTCTTGCGGATATTGGCCTCGTCGTCCACGATGAGGATATTCAGAGGATGAGTGCCGTCCTGGTTGTCTACTGTCATCAAATTCCCCGCCTCACCGGATCAATACACGAACCATTTGGTTTCATCCGATTGTTTTTCTTGGGATATAAAAGGAGGCAAACGGAAACAACCTGCTGGTTTTTTTGGATATGTTGTATAGCAGGACCGCCGTCACTGTCAATATCTTTTCCGGCCGCCACCCCTCAGGTTCAGCGGAACTTGACGATATTGGCCGCCGGGTTGGTCATGCGGGCGGTGCTGTTATTCTGCCGGGCCTGATGAATCAGGTAAAGGCCCTTGATGGGATTGATCGGTGGCGCCAGTTTCAGGGGGCTGACCCGCATCAGGTGGCAGAGGGACTCGACGATGGCGGTCAGGTCGTTGCACTCACGGCTGAAATAAACTCGGCTTCGGCCAAGCCGTTCGACCAGCCTGTCGCCGATCTCGTTGACGGCGCAGGGACCGACCACGAATACCGGGCCCGCGATACCGTCGATGACGTTCTGGTCAAATCCTTTGCCCATGGCCAGGGTCCATCCGCCCCGGCTGCGGTGATCGAATGCCAGCATCTGCAGGGTGTTGAGGGAGTTATTGACGCATCCCTCCCGGCAGGCCATCTCCTTTCCTTTGATGATGGTGATGTTTTCGGGAAATTCCTGGATCAGGTCAAAGGGATAAGAGCCGCCATAGCGGTCCCACTCGCCCAGGATATCCAAATCATCGAAGGACGTATAATCGCCGGTGATGATGATATCGGCTTCGCTCCGGACGGCGCCGCCCAGGCCTTTTTCAACGGCGATCTTCAGGTGGGGCACATCCGCGATTTTTTGGCCGAAGACGCCCGCGCCGACGATATCCACCGCCACCACGTTGCGGCCGCCGATCATGACCCGGAAAGGCCTGACGCAGCGGTCGGCCAGGGCCAGGGCCGGGTAATGGCCGTGGATGGTGCCTTCCACCCCCTCGATCAGGGTGACGTCGGGCCGCACCAGGGAAAGAACGTCCGCCAGCTTGTGGTGGAGATTGTAATTGTGGTCGGGACTGCGGTCGCGGTGGACCGGAAAGCCCCACTGGTTTTTAATGCCCAGGGTGACCACCGACATGGAGTGGGTCTTGAGCTTGGGCAGGCTCACATAGAGGTTGGCGTCTCTTTCCAGGATCAATTTTTCATGGACCGTCCGCGGCAGGCCGAACGTCGTCCGCTCATAGCCGCGGGGTTCCTTATCGGCCGGCGGTTTGCCGGTAAAGTCGTAGGGTACCGATTTTTCCTCGTCCAGATAAACGGGAACGGCGCCGGTCCGCTTGCACAGGGCGTTGTAGCCGGTCATCTCGAAGACCAGCCGGGTATAAGTGGCCTGGGTACTGTTTTCCAGGACAAAGACGCGGCGGGCGCCGGCCGCCTGCCAGTAGCGCACGGCCGCTTCCGTCACCTCGGGCCGGGTATGGACATAGGCGTTGGTGCCGACCACATTGGGCTTGATATAAACGTCGCCGCTGGACTTGATCAGCGACGGACCGCCGAGGGCGTCGAACATTTCCACCACGACTTTCTGGACGGCCTGGTTCATCTCTTTGCCCAGGGGTCGGAACTCCCGGAAAGTGGACGTCTGATGGGCGGCGTCCAGGCGCCGGATGATAACGGTCCGCTCCCTGTCAAGCGAATTGATTGTTGCCATTTGCCCTGCCTCCCTGATATTCCTGAATAATTCCAAACCCCGGTGTCCAGGCCGCGTAAAATCCCGACAAGTGAATTGTACTCCGGAATATTATTCTCTGGCAAATATCTTTAGGGCACCTCTAAAAATTGCCTTTTTAGAGATACCCTTTACAAGTGATTTATGGTAAGCAAAAACCATTAACCGATCAAGAGAGTCGCTGCCATGAACCAACCGCTTGCCGCCATGCGCCGCTACCGCTGGTGGATCTTCCTGACCCTGGGCCTGGCTTATTTTTTCGTCTATTTTCATCGCCTGTCTTTGTCGGTAGTGGCCGACGATCTGGTCCGTGATTTTCACACCACCGCCGGCGTCATGGGCCTGATGGGTTCCATCTATTTTTACTGCTATGGCGTGATGCAGCTGCCCGCCGGACTGCTGGCCGACTCCATCGGACCCCGCAAAACCGTCACCATGTTCCTGCTGATCGCCGCCGCCGGCAGCGTCCTGTTCGGGATGGCGCCGACCATCGGAACGGCTTTTGCCGGTCGGGTCATGGTCGGATTCGGCGTCTCCATGGTGTTCATCCCCACCATGAAAATCCTGTCCCAGTGGTACCGCCGCAACGAGTTCGCTTCCATGGCCGGTCTCTATAACGGTATCGGCGGACTGGGCGTGCTGGCGGGCACCTGGCTGCTGGGGGTTATGGCCACGAAAATCGGCTGGCGCCTGTCGTTTGAGGCCATCGGGATCTGCACCCTGGTTATCGTCCTGGTGGCCTGGCTGATCGTGCGCGACCGGCCGGCGGACATGGGCTGGCCCGCCATCGAGGAAACCGAACGGCTCGACGCCTCGCCGCAGCCGGCGCGGCCCATCCCCCTGCTGGCCGGCATGCGCCTGGTGCTGTCGGAGAAACGCTTCTGGCCGGTGGCCATATGGTTCTTTTTCGACTGCGGCTTGTTTTTCGGTTTCGGCGGCCTCTGGGGGGGGCCCTACCTGATGCATGTCTACGGCATGACCCGGGCCGAAGCCGGCGCCATTTTAAGCATGATCGCCTGGGGCATGATCATCGGCAGCCCGCTGATGGGATATGTTTCCGACCGGCTGCTGCGGAGCCGTAAAAAGCCGTTTATCATCTGCGGCCTCTGCCTCTCGGCCGAGATGCTCCTGCTTTATCTGCATCCCGCCGGCCTGCCCCGGCCGGTGCTGTATCTGGCCTTCTTCACCTTTTCGATTTTCTCCTCGTCCATCGTCATCATGGGCTTTACCACCACCAAGGAGCTTTTCCCGGTCTCCATCGCCGGCACCTCGGTGGGCGCGGTCAACCTTTTCCCGTTCCTGGGCGGCGCGGTTTACATGCCCCTGATGGGACGGATCCTGGACCGTTTCCCGTCACCGGATGGCGGATACGCGGTCGAAGGCTATAGCCTGCTGCTGCTGGTCCTGTTTGTCTCGGCGCTGGCGGCTCTGGGCTGCACCCTGCTGATGAAGGAGACTTTCTCGGAGTAAACAGTGACGGACGCGCCACCGGCTCCGGGATTCCGGGTACAATTTTGATTTCGGGTTCAGCCGTCCGGGTTTGTTCCAGGGCCAGGAGCATTCTAAAGGTTTCTCCCTGTCTTTTTGCCTTTCTCGAAATCCCCGCCGAATCGCATCTGAAATATATCAGTATATGGTGGCCACAAAAACGTTGATACGCAAGGCCCGCCTTGCTATAAGTATCTACCGAAAAAAACTTCTTATCCTTCTTTGTAGGACAGGAAAACGGGAAGAGCGGCCTCGAAGGATCCGAATCCATGACCGGCACCAGCAGAAAGATCCGATACATCCACGCGGTTGATTCCCCGGTGGCAGTGGTGGAAGCCGGAGACAAGTTTTCGGCCCTGGACGAAGCCCTGGAAAAATCCGAATTCTTCCCTTTCCTGCAGAGAAAACGTCAGGCCGCGGGCAAAGAGAAGGCGGAACTCCGCATCGCCGTCAAGCCCAATCTGATGATGTTCGTTTCCCGAAAGGAGATGGACGTTATCACCGACCCCGAACTGGTGGAGCACCTTCTTGCCAGGCTGCGGGGAGAAGGTTATACCCGTGTCGCGCTGGTGGAATCCCAGAATGTTTATTCCAACTGGTATGAAAACCGGCTTGTCAGCCAGGTAGCGCGGGCGGCGGGCTATACCAGCACATTCACGGACCTGACCCTGGCCGCTCCGATCGTGTATGACAGCCCTTTCATGGGGCCGCACAAGCTCAGTTCCGCGCTCCGCGAAATCGACGTACTGGTGAGTTTCGCCAAGAGCAAGACCCATATTGCCTCCCTGGTGACCCTGGGGATCAAGAACTGTTTCGGGCTTACCTGGGAACAGGACAAGTACGCCAAATATCACGGCCGGTGGAACGCGTCCATCAACCACGCCCTGATGCCGACCATCACCAACCCGGACCTTCCCTACGTGAGCAACAGCGCTATTTTCACCATTGTGGACGCCTGGACCAGCCTGGATGGCCTGATGGGATTTAAAAGCGCCCGATGGGAAATCCCCAATCCCTGCCGGTTTATGGGATACGGCTCCTTCTGCGGGACCCCGCTCCCCCTGCCCGGGGTTCTCCGGGTGAACCTGGGCGCACGCCGGGAAACCGGGACCATTATCGCCGGGGAAGATCTCATGCGGGTTGAGCGCGTCGGCATGATCAAAATGGGCGTGTCCGAAAGCATGCGCCGGGTCAATTTCCCCTACTGGCTCATGGCCAGGACATTCGGGGAACCGGATATCAGGAAAATCCCTCTAAGGGGAGGGATAAAGAATCAGGGCCGGGAACTGGCCCCTTATGATCAACCCGAACGGCGTTTTTTTTCCATCGGGTATTCCGGAAAGATCGGCACCCCCCTTTTGGATGCGCTGATTCCCTGGTTCGCGAAGTTTGGGGAGAAATTTTACTTTTTGCTGAACATCGTCAGCTCTTTTTCTCCGGTGGATCTGAAGGAATTCCCCAAAAAGAGCTATTTTCAAATCATAGGGACGGAACATTTCGTGACGGCGCTTCCCGGCCGGAATATGGGCCTCCTGTTTCTGAAATCCATAAAAAATCTGGCCATCAACTTTTCCCTGATGTTCCGTCGCTCCGCCTGGCGGAGCCTGTATTATATCTTCAGAAAAAAATGGTGACACAAGGCCGGCCTTTTACAAAGGAACGAATTACTTCCGGCTTACGCCATCATTCCCGTCCTGATCCGGCCGGGTGTGCGGCAGCGGGCAGCGTCAGGGGGCCAGCCGCTCCGCCTTCATGACGGTTTCCATGAAATGGTTCACCTGCTCCTTGATCCCGTCGTGGGTGACGATGCGCGGATCCATCAGGTCGTAGTTGATGATCAGCAGCGGAATGTTGGCCTGCCGGCACAGCTCCCGGAGCATGCCGTTTAAGGCCTGGGTGTTTTTGCAGCCGATGTGGCCGGCCACCCAGATCATGTCGATGGAAAACACCCGGCAGATGTGGAAGATGTCGTCCATGAAATTGCTGCACGGGCCGCGATCTTCAAAAAAAACTTTTGTTAGCTTTTATTATAACCGGATTAGCGATTTCAAAGGGAGCGGTTTATTCACGCATTTCTCCTGCGAACAAATGGCGGAACGGGATGGCAATCAAATCGCCGATTATATAGCTCACCATAATAACGACAATAAATCCGGCGTAACCCGGAAAACGTCCAGTAGCGATCAGCGGAATGACAACACCTACAAACCAGGCTGTCTTATACGTGAGTTGCATACAGAGAATCGGCAGGAACTTCAGGGGCTCTTTCAACCCGAAAACGGACATGACACCGAACGCGAACCAGATACTCGCGGCCACACCGAATAATATCGGATCCTGTTCGCCCATTCCGAAAATGTGCTGAACCAGTCCGGGTGCCAGAATCATTCCCAAGCCTGAAAGGCCTGCGCCCAGAATCGTGTAAATATACATCCCCTTTATCCATCCCATAGGAATGTTTTTATCCAGCATAATGGCCCTCCCTTAAAGAGTGAAATGTTTATTGTTAAAGCACTATTCCCGCCTTTTTCCAGGTTATCCTGTTCATCTTTTTCAAAAAAGGCTGAGAAATTAAAGCCGGCGGCGTCCAGTTGCCCGCGTCCTTCAGCAGAGCGCTGTCTATGTCTGAAAAAGGCTCAACCTGCCCAGTCAGATGGTCCTGGAATACCAGACAGTCGTCTTCACCATTCCAGTCAATGCCCCATTTAGCGCCGGCAGGCTTGTACAGTCTTTCGTACGTTGTCTTATCAAGCGTCAGGTCCAGCGCGATCCACTTCTGATCCAGAAAAACCTGGGCAATAACATGCTTCAGGGCCCGGGGCAGACAATAGGTCCAGGGAAAGCCCCAGGCCGGTTTGAGAAAATGTCTGTTCAATGGTACCCATGCCAGGCGTGAGGGAATACCCAAACACCGCAGTTGGGCCACCAGCAACAGCGCCTTGTTGGAACACATGCCATACCCTTTTTGCAATGTTTCAGAAGCTTTTATCTGCCAGGGATCCATGCCAAAGACAATTTCGTCCCGTACGTAAAAAAAACAGTTGATGGCTTTTTCCCTTGGATTTTCTGATAATCCGCCGATTTCTCCAACAAGATTTTGAATAACAGGTTCTTGATAATCGCAAAACTTTGAAGCGGCGAGGAACTGTTTGGATTTCAATTTATTTGAATCAGTCATGGCCCCCTCTTTTCAAAAAAATTGAATGAGACGAATTTTACCATAGCTGGCGGTGCTGATAGCGGAAAAACTCATGAAAGAACCGGTCTGGCACCACCGTTTATCAGGTGTGAGGCAAGCCTCTTGCCTAACGCGAGCAGGGTAAATGTCGGCGGCAATCCCCATGGTTCAGGGATAACGGAACAGTCACAGACATAGAGATTATCGTATTCAGTTTTCAGGTTCGCATCCACCACCTCGTTGATTTTCGCTGTCCCGCCGGGATGGGCGGCCATATGCCATCCGCTGTAGACATCTTTGGCCCCGGCATTTTCCAGGATGATTTTGGCTCTTTCATAACCGCTTTTTAATTTCAGCCTGTCGTTCTTCGAAAGCGACTTTCTTATTCCTCCACCCGGTTTAATCTTTCCGCCCAGATCGTCTTTAATTTTAATCATGATCATCAGTGTGTCTGAATGGGAAATTGCTTTATGTATTTTGAATTTCGGCGCGGTTTGGGCCGCGAAAATCGGAAGAGGAAAGTTCAGGTCGACCATCATATAGCCGTCTTCTTGCATATGGGCGCCGGCCGACATCTGCACTTCTCCTTTTGACTTCAGTTTATCAACCGTACCGAACACCATGATAAGCGGGTCAAAAAAGAAATCTTGGCCCGCATTACGAAGCCCGCTTTTTTGAAGAATAACCGGAGTGCCGGTACCGCCTGCCGATACGATGATTTTATCGGCAAAAACTTTGCGGGTTTTACAATGTATTGTAAACTCTACGCCAACGGCTTTTTTACCACTGAAAAGGACTCGGTTTACCTTGGCCCCGTTAATCAACTCAGCGCCATTGTCCGTGGCTTTTTCCACAAAATTTCGAGCCGTCCATTTCGCGCCGTAGGGGCAGCCATAACTGCACTTATTGCAATCTGTTTTGCACTTTTCCTGGTATATGAACTTGTTCAGCTTTTTCCAGTCGTATCCCAGTTCTACAGCGGATTCCATGATTCTTCGCGCCCCTTTGCCGAACAAATCATCGTTTAGCGGACCGGTGGGAATTTCAGACTTCAGCGCCTCGACCTCATTTCTGATATCGATTCCATACGATTCCATCATTTCATATGGGGGTTCAAAAGCGGACGCGCAATAAAAAATGGTACTTCCACCGGTTACGATGCCCCTGATAATGGCAAGAAACGTCCTGTCGGTAAACATAACGTGTTTACCGGGGATTCCGCCGGTCATTGCCATTTGCGTCAGGGAGCCGTTTATCTTTGCGTTTCCTCCCCTTTCAAGGATCAAAACATTTTTGTTTTTCTCGGTAAGCGCTTTCGCTACGGTCGCGCCACCCGGGCCGGACCCAACAACAATAGCATCATAATGTTTACTGTTTTTGTTTTTCATTGTTTCGCCCTTTCCTGTTAATCATTCTGCCTCCGGTTCTCAAGTCCGGCTACAAGATGAGTCCGTACACAGCCACTTCACCTGCCTTTAGCGGTTGTGGCTTACGGTTCACCGTCCGGGGCTGATGCCACATGATATTCGGTTGTCTGGACTTTATTCTCATAATCCATGTATCGCTTCGTATAAGTCTCCTGGACGTCCAGTTTTTCCAATGTCTTTGGAAGGTCAACCGCGGATTTCACAAAACAGTCCGCGCCCATTGACGCCGCCATCCTTTCATCCATACAGGCACCGCCGACAATAATTTTCACATGGGGCATTTCACGTTTACAACGGACAATGATGTCCCGCATTCCCTCAAGCGTGGTTGACATCATGGATGAAATACCGAGGAAAGAAGCGTTGTTTTCTTTTAATTCTTTTAGAAACTGATCGGCATCCGTGTCCTGTTCAAGACACTTAACTTCGTATCCCAATGCTTCCATAATGCCGGAAATGATATGAATGCCCAGATTATGAACTTCCCCGGTGGCAACCCCCGTTACCGCCCGTTTCTTCTTTTGACCCTCCGGGAGATTCCGCCCTTTAAGGTGCGCCAGGCCACGCCGCACAGCGTCTACAGACAAAAGGAAGTCGCCTACGCTGAAGGACATATCCCCCAGTTTTTTACGCGCTTCATCCAACCCTCTGGTAAGCGAATCCAGCATCTCTTCATAGTTCATTTCCAAAACGGTTTCATCGTGAAATATTTCATCGACAAGATCCGGATCCTGCGATAATACGGCTTTCTCCAGACTATCAAGTATTATTGAAGGTGTTGTCATTCTTCAGTCTCCTTTCTATCTCATGTGGGTTTTAGGAATACAGTTCGGCCGCTTTGACCAGTGCGAAAGCATTTTCAAGCGGTATATTGGGTGGATATTCGCATCCGGGAGCCAGCACAAAACCACCGTCTTTTGCCAGAATATCGATCTGCTGCCTGGCTTCGTCCATCACCTCCTGAGGGGTTCCGTTGACAATCGTGGGGGTATGAACGTATCCCACCAGCGTAACCTGGTCACCATATTTTTCCTTCATTTCCTGTGGCGTGCGGCAGTCATCCGGAAGCTGGGCAAAGCTGATAAAATCCGGCTTCATGGCGTCGATCTGGGCGTCAAAATAAATTCCGTCTCCGCAGTTATGGATACCGACAAACGCTCCGTTTTCCCGGGCACACCGGGCGATTTCACCGGTGAAGTCACCTTCGAGGTTTTTCCATACTTTTTTGGGCAGCGCGTTCCAAGAAGCCAGGAGGGTGTCAATGGTCAGGGCATGAATACCTGTATCGCATTGCGCTTTGACAAACTCCAGGAGGGTTTCTGTTATTGCGGCGCATGCTTTCCTGATATGATCAGGATAGTTCCGGCAATCCTTGTAAAAGTCCTTTGCCCCCCGCATCATTAATAAAATTTCCAGGGGGCCGTAAACAAACCCGGAGATCGGCACCCCGCATCTTCCCTTTTCGGTCATCAATCCACATAACTTGACAAGTTCGTTCATTCTCGTGGCCGAGGAAAAATCAATGGGCCTGATTTTCAGATAATCATCCACATCCTTGATATAAGGATTTGAATAATTGGGATGAGCGGTGGAGTTCAGCGGATAGAGCACTTCCTGGCCGAAATCGGCTGCTTCCACCGACAAGTCGATCAATAATACGACCAGATCCCCGCCCACAAATTTAACCGAAGCGCATAAAGCCTCGGCTGCCTTTTCTGCATTGGTAGAGTATTCGGGAAAGGGAATACCGACAATTCTCCTGGCCACGGCATTGGCGAGCGGCGCTACCGGCACTCTGTCCGGTTCTTTATGCCGAATGGTGGTAAGCAGCCTTTCCAGAGATGTCAGCCTGGAAAATTGTCCCCGGAAACTGCTGACAGCTGCCGCGGCGTCAATCAAAGGTTCCGGAAAGCATCTGGCCTGAGGGAATTTCTTTTCTTTAATTGAGTTCACAATTTTTTTGATTTTCATATCCATTTTCCTTGTTTAGTCAGATTGGTCATTCAATTGTTCATCGTCAATAAGGAACGGTCACCGTAAAAGTATAATTTATTCCAGTACACCATCTTGCTTCAGGAGACTTATGGTATCCCCGGGTCAGCTTGCGGCTGCCAGAGGTACCTCCTCCTTGTGCCGCATCAGCCGGTCATACCCCAAGCTATGAAAAGGGCAGGCCTTGATGCAGATTCCGCAACTGTTGAATTCATAAAAATACTCGATACATTTGGGGGCATCCACACATGACATCACGCCATAGGTTTCGATTCTGAGCGGCTTTTCACGTATGGCGCCGGCCGGACACGATCGGACGCATTTACCGCATTTACTGCAGAAGTCATGGATGTCCTGAAAATGATCAGTCGTCTTGTTCGGCGGTGGCAGAGGTGCGGCGGTGGTGGCAATCATGGAGACACGCTGGCGCGGTCCGAATTCTTTTGAAATTAGAAGCCCATTTCGGCCGAATGTTCCCAGGCCGGCCCGCACGCCCATGGCCGCCAGTACGATTACATCACCCAGGGGATGACAGGCAATGGCGCCATGTCCCTGTTCTCTGATAAATTTAGCCAGCGCGTTGGTGGCATCACCCAGGTCGGCGTATGTTTTGATGCCGTCAACCCCGACTTCTATGTCCGGGATGGCTTCAACGGCGTCATAATCCATCTCCATGGCCAACACAATGGCATTGTGATAAAGCCGGGTAAGATGACCGAAGTGATCGTTGGTGCACATCAGCTTTTCATCCACCGGCGCGAAACCGATCAGGCTGATTCCCAGTTCATCGGCTTTACTCCGCACAGAATCCCAGAATTTGTTGTCCGCGGTGGTGTTTAAATATTTTACGGTGGTAATTTCCTGAAGGTATCTTTTTCTGGCTATTGAAATACCTCTGATCACCCGTATGAATATGGCCAAAATTTTCAACATTTGGCCTTGTTCTCTGGCAGTCTTAAAGTTGAATCGGTTAAAATCAATAAAAACAGACCTCAGGCCCTTGGACTTTTTCATCCCTTCAACCATTCGTGCATTCTTCTGAAAAACGACATTGCTCGCGGTTGTCTTATTCTTGCCGTCCATGTCAGCCAGACGCAGTACCGATCGAACCACGAACCCCCACCAACCGTTTTTCGGATAATAAGGTGCCATAGTTTCCTCCCAACAAATTAAGAATTCAGTGGATAAAATCGCATTTTCCAACTCGTCCGGCATCAACATGCCAGGCTTCGGCAACGCCGGGATTGCGTTCAAAAAAATCTTCACGGACTTTATCTGGAACCGCGTTCATGGGACACGCGAAATTCATGCATTGCGTGCAGGAATTCGTTTTTAATGTCATAAGAAATCCGGAACTTGCTACCAGATAAACGATCAGCAGAAACAACTGGAATTCGATAATCATAAACAGGAGCGGATATCCCCAGACAATCGCAAAACCGGCGAAAAAGACGACTTTTTCCCAAAAGGTCATCGGACCCGGGCGATATTTCCAGATTTTGGGCGACCCGTAATTTGCCCGGCATTTTAAAGAACTTCCCGCTTCAACATAATGCGGGCAATGAGAGCAAAGTACGCGGGTTAAAACAAAGCTGAAACACCCGATAATAATCAGCAGCCATGAAACAATAAGCCACCATCCACTTGCGTGATAAATCCCGGCGCCGCCCAGCAGAAGGGTGGGTGCGATAATCAGATAATAAGACGCCACATCCTTGAACGTAAAATGGCAATGCACCTTTTCCCGGGCCGGACAACTCGTGCATCCTTCGGATACGCAGGTCGCGATTGGCTTGTTTGGATCTAAAAAATCCATTACCCCCTCCTTAATTATAAATTGATCTGGTAAAGTTCCGGCATCTTAAAACGGTTGTAGCGGTTATTTTTTCCGGGCAATAAAAACGCCGGAAGTCAGTCTTTCCTCTTTGATCATTCTTATGGCATACAAGAGAGCGGCATCCCAATTGTCGTACAGCTCTCTGCCGCAGGTGTCGATCATCCGGCGCTTTCGGGAAATCAGGTTGTTCCTGACCCTGGCCGTATGCATCCGAAACGCTTCGGTTCTTAATTGAGCGCAAACAACTTCAAAACCAGCCCGGCGTAATTTTTCCGAATAGCTGTCAACGGTTTCCAGAGGGGGGAAAGCGTAGATAAATCTGAACCCTTCGGAGTCCCCTTTATTCATGATCCAGTCATGGAATAAAATGGTCCCCTCTTGCTTGAGGATCCGGTGGCACTCTCCGAGCAGTTTGTCCCTGTCCGGTATATGGCACCAGGCGTCCATTGCGAAAACATAATCAAAATTTCCGTCTTCAAACGGAAGAGAAAGGGCGTTGGCCTGCCTGAAGCGACATTTATCGCTCACCCCCCGGGAAGCCGCCAGCGTTGAAGCAGCGGTGACATTCCATTCCAGAAGGTCCACCCCGGTAACATTCAGCCCGAATTCAGCGGCCAGCAGGCAGGCAGGCCCACCGAGACCGCAGCCTACATCGAGCAGGGTTTTTCCGCTCTGGACCCCGGCTTTCCTGGCCGTCTCCAAAATCTCATCAGCCGGGGTAAATCCCAGAAACCCTTCTTCCTGAAGGATATTGTACGCGTCCGAATTGATATACAGGCCTTCGACCGAACCGATGATCCCGTTGTCCGACAGCTTTTTAAATAGCGCCGGATAAGCTTCTATTCCGGAGACCATCCATCCGGTCGGCAGGATATATGCCAGAACGTTTGATAAAACATCATACTGCGTTGGGTAATACTTAATAAGAACGGTCAGCACGAGAGGCGATACGAGCAGGTCGATATGAGACACCGACAAGTCGGCGGACACGAGGCAGTAAAGCGCCCGGACAAACCCGAGCAGGTGCAGGATAATGCCGACGTTTATCATGATCCTGTACCGCCAGGGGTTGGCGGCTGCCAGCCAGTATCCGCAGCCGATGGCGATAAGAGGCGAAGAGTGGCTGTAAAAGCCGGTAGCCAGCATCAAGATGGACAGCGTTTTAAGAAGCGTACCCGTAGCTTGATATTCATTGCCTGTCGAGGCCATTTGTTTCCCCCTCCCTTGCTTAGTATGAATAAATGTATCCTACCATTTAACAAACTAAATAGTTAGTATAGGAAGAAACAAGGCTTGTCAAGTAAAAAGTTTAACTTTTAACTATAACGGGCATCATCTTTGGGTGTTATTAATTAACACAATATTCATAAACCGCTCAAATACTTGCTTTATATTCACACGATTTGGGTCCACGTACCACTGGATGAACATCCCATCAATCAAGGCGACAAGGGCTGATGCGACCTTTTCAGGATCAACGGGTATAAAATTTTTGAGCCGTTCGGACACCATACGGCGGTAACCATCGTACATCACCCGGATGCGGTCCCCGGTTTTTCCGCTGAGATTTCCATTGAAAACATAAGAATAAAATATGATATGAATTTCGGGATAGGCCTCGATTAAGTCCGCGTAATCAAGGAGAAACCGCCTGAGCATATCCATCGGGTCCCCATCGGGGAAAGAATAAGAATCAAAGGCTTCTTCAAACTCGTCAACAACACCATCAAAGATTTCCAGAAACAGATTCTCCTTGGAACCAAAATGCCAGACAATACTGCAATTGGCGATACCTGCTCTTTCACTTATTTTCTCCATGGTGGCGCTGCTCCAACCGGATTCCGCCAGCAGTTCTCTGGCGCACTTCATTATACGCTCTCTTGTTTCCCTGCCCTTTTGGGTCTTGATCGTTTTGCCCGTTTTCATTGAACACCTCAAATTTTTACAATTATTTTTACAAACTGAAAATTCAGTATAATATCATGGCAGTCCGATCAAACCAAAATCTCTTTGTGGCTTTGACGTATTTTGTTCATGCGGCTTATGGATACGAAGACCGGCCGTACACCGTTTTTTCTGAACTGAACCGGGTAGCCCGAAAGGATAGGAAGTTGCTTTTTCGACTTTTATCCATAGCAAGGCCGGTCTTGTGTGTTAATATTTTCTCGACGCTATATGTTGTAGGTGTTTCCGGACAGCATTCAACAGGACTTTTTCAAAGAGGCGGCAAAAACGGGATAACCTTCCGAGCATTCAATATTTTGGAAAAACAGGGGATTTTCGCGGCTGCGCTATTGTGTCACCGGGCCGGCAATTCAGGAGATTATTCCGCCCAGTAACCAGAGTTGGGAACTTCTGTGACCAGACCTCGTTACCAGCTACGCCTGGGCGTGGCTGGTACACCGGCTCCCGGACAATGTTCAGAGGCCGCCGGATTTCTCGGCTTGTCTACACCGCTGACAGACCGGTCCGGGTTGCCGACTGCCGCTGCTGATCCCAACATGACGTCAGTCGGTAAAATCGACAGGGATTACTGAAGCGGACAAAACAGACATGCAAGACGGATTGAACATCGGCTACCCTCCAGGGTCAAAGCGCCGCGGTCTGTTGCTACCCAGTATTAAACGTTATTAACCCGGTAACCAACAAGACGAACGGGCTTTTGTGTTTGGTCGCTGTTCTGTGCGGTTCCTAACTCGACATGTTCCTGGTAGCCGCGGTCGCATACGCCTGTCTGTCCTGGAGAGAGAATACGGCGTCGATTAGCGATTCATCAATGGCGATAAGTTTTCCGAAGTCGGCAACCTGATTCATTCGTAAGGGTTTTAATGTCTGTCTTGCCGCCCGTCGGAGGTCACATGTTTGCCCTGAAACGCCTTCATACCGAAGATGAAGGCCGACACTGAACTCTTCTATTCCAAGCGGTTCGGAGCGCTGGCAGGCTGCCTGAATACTATTAAATAATTCCGAGATAAAGGCCTTTCCTATTCGTTTGAATGATAAATAAGCGGGATGACATCCGCCATATTTTTTCGCTGAGTTACCAGGCTGGAAACCAACTCCTGATGGGATTTCCTGAAATTTTCATCGGAAAGACCCGGAGGCGCCCCATGTGTCCCTTTAACAAATTTGATATGAGGGAAAGTTTCCGAAAGCAGTTTATGGTATTTGTCCTTAAACGGGCACAGATTCATCATGCAGGTACTCAGATGAATCGCTTTTACATTCAGTTCGGTCAGTGATTTTACCCGGTGAATCAGTTTATGCGGTGCGACCATTGTCCCGCATCCGGCGCAATTGATGATTCCGGCCAGTTGAACGTCACCGTTATAACGGGCAAAAGCGCCCTCGCCTTCCCGGAGTTCCTTGAAGCAATTAAAGGAAGAGCACGCCAGATCCTGCGTCACTGAAGAGCAGGTGAGAATGCCTATCTTCATTGATGATGTCTCCTGTTTAATTTGCGTTAAATAAAAGTTTTGTTCCGGACATATTCAAGATAAACCTGTCCGGCATTTCTTTTTCTATGTGCATGATCGCCTTTCTTCCCGTGCAATGGGTGGGGACAATATAGCGTGGATTGATTTCTTTCAGGGCATCAGTAACAACAGGAATGATCGGCTCAAAAACAGGACCGGTCAGATGAAATCCGCCTATGATGGCATGCACCTGATTGATGCCCGTGATCTCCTTTGCGTGTAGGATCGTATTAATCACTCCGGCATGGGCGCAGCCGGTCAGAATAACCAGACCTTTCCCTTTAAGGCTCATGATCAGTGCCAGATCATCCTCGATGGGGTCCTGTTTTTCGACGCCATTTTCCACGCAATACAGATAAGGTACGCCCTTTTCATAGGCCGTACTTCTGGGAATCTCGCCGGAGCTGATGACCAGTCCGTCGAGCAAGACATGGGGCTCCCGCGTTTCAACCGGGCGCAGCCCCGAATCTTCCAATTCCCGACGCGTCAGGGAAGGAAAATTGATCTTGAACTCCTCGGACAGTTTGAGATAACGGGGGGTCTTAAAGGCTGCCGGATGGAGAACGACAGCCATTTCTTTTTTGTTTATATGGCGGGCCAGAGTCGAGATGCCGCCAAAATGATCCAGGTGCCCATGTGACAGCGCCATAACTTCAACGGCACTCAAATCGACATTCAATGCCTGGGCGTTTTGCAGCGCCGCATCCTTTGAAAAACCGAAATCATAAAGGACGGTTCGATTTTTATCAGCCGCCGTGACAGTAATTATAAGGGAGAATCCATGTTCAGCCAAAATACTGTTAGTGACCTCATTCCCATTTAATGGCTTGGCCCTGCAAATGATATCCGTATCTGACTGCGACAAAAGATCGATATAGTTGTCCTGAAGGGTCACCAACTCGATTGCGTCTACTTCTTTAAGATAAATAGTCATGATGGTCTCCTTGAAATTAAAAGTTGATCAATTGTTCATTTTCTGGCAAAATATGAACAATTGATCAACATGTCAAGAAAAATGTTCGCGTATTACAGAACAAACAAATCAGATTTCATGCTATACTTCACAATCATCGATATCTGACAACATCGTTTAACCGGAACATTCATGGATAATAAAAGAGTCCCCAAGCAGGTCAGAGGCATTGAAACCCGGAATCGTATAATCAGATCAGGGTTGAGCCTTTTCAGCGAAAAGGGACTGCACGGAACCAGTTCCAGGGAAATCGCCGCTCACGCAGGCGTCGCGATTGGCAGCTTTTATATCTATTTTAAAGATAAACGGGCTTTATTTATTGAAATTTTACAAAAGCACCGTATCAACATGATGGAAATTCTCGATAATTTCTCCATTGAGGTATCGGGGGTGAATGACCGCTCTGTTTTGATGCGAAAACTCATCGAGGCTATATGGCAAGCCCATAATTCCATTCGTGATTTCGATAAAATAGCGGATATGCTGAGGAATCAGGATAAAGAAATCAACGGCATACTTGAAAAACAGGAAACGAAAGTTTTAAATCAGGTGATATCGCTTCTCGAATTAAATTCCGATCAGCTCCGGAAAAAAGATGTTGCTCTTTCCGCGATGATGGTAACGATGATCATCCGTGAGTTCATGCATACGGCTCCTCCCTCAGAACACAGAGAAGAGAACAACCGTATTGTGAATGAACTGGTCGATATGATTTCCCTATATTTATTCAAAATCTGATTCATTTTTTCAGGCAAAGCGCCAATTGCCTTGATCGGTTTTTTCCCCTTCCGGATGACCTCCGCCGGCCACTGATGAGCGATCGCGCGTCCGGCCTCCCCGTCCTGATCCGGCCGGGTGTGCGGCAGCGGGCAGCGTCAGGGGGCCAGCCGCTCCGCCTTCATGACGGTCTCCATGAAATGGTTCACCTGCTCCTTGATCCCGTCGTGGGTGACGATGCGCGGATCCATCAGGTCGTAGTTGATGATCAGCAGCGGAATGTTGGCCTGCCGGCACAGCTCCCGGAGCATGCCGTTTAAGGCCTGGGTGTTTTTGCAGCCGATGTGGCCGGCCACCCAGATCATGTCGATGGAAAACACCCGGCAGATGTGGAAGATGTCGTCCATGAAATTGCTGCACGGCCCCCGGGTGTGGCGGGCCATGGGACCGTCCATTATGTTATAGGCCAGGCCCCGCAGCATGGACTCCTCCGTGGAGGTATCTATAGGCGGCTGGCGGTTGAACGACATGCTGTCCATGATCAGGGAAACACCGTAGGCCTGCTCGGCCCAGACAAAAAACTCGCCGAAATGGGCCATGGGCGGGTTCCACAGCAGCACCCGGTATCGTTCCTCCGGCAGGGCGCCGATTCCCTCTTCCACATTCCGGCGGCAGAGCCCGGCCACCTGCCGGAAAAGGTCCGTGGCCTCCGGCGTACCGGGGCTCATGTTAAATCCCCAGAGATGAGACAGGTAAACCGGCTCGGCGGCCATGGGCGCCGGGGAGATCCGCATCATGTCCCACAGCTCCTGCTCCAGGGCCAGCATGCGGTTGCGCTCCTCGATGATGTTTCGCAGGCGGTCCCAGTCCATGCGGCCGGGCGTGTGCGCCTCCAGCCAGGCGATCATGCGCCGGAGCTCACCGATAAAATAACGGATCGCCCGTTCACTGCGAAAATCAAAGGGAATGTCCACCCGGCAGGTGGGTACCTTGAGTTGTTTTTCGATCAGGGTGTAGGACGACATGCCGCCGTCGCAGGGCAGGTTGCTCGTCACCAGCGCGTTGACCGGGGGGAGCTGGTTTTCCAGCACCATGCCCATGGTCCCCTTGGGCAGGCTGCAGATATCCGGCGGAATGCCGTTGTTTTCGGAAACATCAATGAACGCTTCCATGGCGCCGGGTTCCATGATCGGCAGCATGATCGCCAGCATCTCGGCCATCCACGGCTCCAGGTCCATGGCCCGGAAAATTTCCGGCGGCAGCATGTCCTCGTGAAGGACCAGCCGGTCGCGGCGGTGGTACTGGCCTTCCAGCATCCGGACAAAGCCTCCGGCCATCACCGTGGACAGGATGGCGTTGGCTTCCCGGTAACGGCCGGTCCGGGTCCGGGTCATCATATCCAGCATCTTGCCGCCGTTACGCAGCAGGACGCGCATCCAGGAATAGCGGCGATAGTTGTCCACCACGAACATGGGGCCGTTTCGGAACAGGGCGCCGAGGAGGTGGTGCTGCGTCAGAAAATGATACTTCAGGGAAATGCCGGCGTCGCGCAGGCGGACGGCCGGCCCGCGGTTCCTTGCCCGACCGGCCTTCGCCGGCGGGGTCGCGTCCCTGGATTCATTTACGGCCATCAATCCCTTCCCTGCCTTTTACGGATAAGGACTTTCCACGGCCCGCATCAGGCTGATCATACGGTTGGGGGTGCCGCTGCGCAGGATCCGGATCCGTCCCTTTTTCTGACCGGCCTTTTCCAGGATCAGGTTGGTGACCATTTTGGCCGAGACGCAGGTCTTTTCCATGTAGACGCTTTCATGATCAGTGCGGACCCAGTCGCCGATGAAAAAGAGATTGTCCAGGGGGGACTGGATCGGTGGCCGCAGGGCTTCATAGCCCACCCGCTGGGGGGAATAGGTGTCCCAGCGGTTGACGTACCAGTCGGTCGGCGGCGGCAGATCAGGCAGGGCGATCTTCAATTCCTCGTGGACCAGGCGCGCGATCTTGTCGTCGTCGAGGTTTCTGACCAGGTCGGTGTTGGCGATCTGGGTTTCGATGACGTTGATGTTCTTGCCCTGATAATCCGGCACCAGGGGGTCGTTGTTGTGCTTGCCGTTGACCTTGCCGTCCATGGCCCAGTTTAAGGTGATGCCGAGCAGCTTGAAGCTCGAGGCGAAGAAGTCGGCGTGGCCGGGGAACCGCTTCTGCCAGACATCGCAGTTGTCGTACCAGAGGTTGACCGGATAGACGCTGGTGGCCTCCAGCTTCTGCATGTTATCAAAATAGGGCTGGCCCCCCAGCCCGGAGGCCAGCGACACCGCCTTGGCGCCGGGGGTGTCCATGGCCACCACGTAATAGTCGGCCACGTACTCCCGGGTCCCCCCGCCGGAAAACGGCATGATCTCCGAAGCCGGCGCGCCGCAGACCGGGCAGCGTCCGGGCTTGGTGGGGGAACTGAAGACCGAACCGCAGACATTGCACCGCCAGGTGGTGACCCCGCCGGCGGGGGCTTCCTCTCCGGCCAGGACGCCCAGCACCCGGCCGTTTTCATGCTTGATCTTCATCACCGGCGTGTTGAAGACGATCTCCCCGCCCCTGGACCGGATATAGTTCTCGATGGGCTTGACGTAGGTTTCCCCGGGCGGGTGCATGAAGATGTCGATGGCCATGTCCGAATGATGGCCCGAGGCCAGGCTCATCAGCATGAGGATATAGAGAGCGGAGGTGTTCTCGATGGGGTCGAAGAGGGCCATTTCCGAGATGGGGCCGAAGAACCGGCGGGTCAGCCGTTCGGGGATGCCCACCAGCCGCGCCCATTCCGGAAAGGAAAGGCTGTCCAGGTAGAGGCGCTGTTTTTTGTCGGAAAAATCAAATCCGCCGATCTTGCCCATGAAGTGCCGGCCGGGGGTGACCCTTTCTCCGGCCATGGCGCTGAATGCCCGGGACACGTCCAGCAGCCGTTCCAGGTCGGCCAAGGGCCCGGGCCATGAGGTCGGTTGCCCCATTTCCACCTGGCTGCCGTCCCGGTCGAGAAAATTGTACATGGTCGATTCCCGGGGGAACTTCCACAGCTGGTAATCATGCCGGAACATGAATTCCCGCAGGTTGTTGTAAAAGCCCCAGACGGCGTGGGCGCCATGGTCCCGGGGATAGCCTTTCCATTCGGGATCGTCAACCGGCGGAACGCCGAAGGTCTTGTCCCGCCAGCTTTTCAGTTTGCCGCCCAGGGTGCTGGATTTTTCGATGACCGTGACCTTGAAGCCCCGGTCGACCAGTTCGCAGGCGGCGTGCATACCGCCGAAGCCGCCGCCGAGGATCAGCACGGATTTGCCGTTGGGTTTCAGGCTGACCTTGTTTTCCGGCACATTCGGGTAATCGTCCAGATAGACGTTGCCGCCGCCGCATCCGGGCAGGGTCAGGTTCACCGCGCCCAGGGCCGTGGCGGCCAGGCCGGTCTGGAGAAACCGCCGCCGGCTCATCCGGGGTGTGAAATTCGAGTCATGGGGCTTTCTGTCTTCCATCTTTTTCGCCTCCAGCATGCCGGTCATCCGCGCCGGCGGGATTATTCGTGAACGAACACCTTGACCGTCAGTTCCTCGATGTCGTTGCGCAGTTGATCGACGCGCATCCTGACCTCCTCGTTGGTGGTGGTCTCCCTGATCTCCTCCAGGGTGACCATCAGGCGCTTGAGGTCGTAAATGTGCCCCACCAGGATACGGTCCCGGGACTTTTTCAGATCCGGCAGCACCTCGCGGGTCAGGGTCTGGTTCAGGGCCGCGATGACATCCTTCTGGCTGTCTCGCCGGGCCTGGATCGCCAGGACCAGGGCGGCCAGGGCGATGATCAGGGCCAGGTAGACGAGCCGGGATGTTCTATGCTTTTTCCCGGCCGTCACCGTATCCTCGGGCTGCGACCGTTCTGCGGGGCGGGGGGCGTGGCGTTCCAGCCCGGGTTCCGTCATTCGGGTTTCTTCGTTCATGTTATTCTCCTTTTACCAGGTTCGATTTCCGCGGTTGAACCTCACTGCTCTTTTCTCTTCAGGCCGGCCAAATAGGCCAAGACCAGGACAAAGGCCAGGACCAGCGCCATCGTGACGACAACACCTTCCAGGCGCCAGGTGCGGGGGGAAAAATCGGACAGCCGGTTCTCGATGGCGTCCAGATCGCCGCTGGCCTGCGTCCGCAGGTACTTCAACACCTCGTCAAACTTCCGGGAGTGCAGGGTCCGGGACACCTCCGTTTTCACCCCGGCCAGCCGTCGCCTGATCGTATCCACCGGAATCCGGCCCTCCTTGTGATTTTCCATGGTTGAGGTCAGCGTCCGCAAACGGGTCTCCAGGCGGGCGAGTTCGGCGGCCAGGACTTCGCCCCGGTCGGCGGGATGGCACCGACCGCAGGTGACGGAATTGATCAGGCTGCTGTCCGACGGCCGGACCAGGTGGTAACCATGGCAGTCCGTGCAGGTTACGGCGCACACGGCCGGGCCGGCGGTACTCATTTTCTCCAGGAACTGTTTCTGCTGTTCCTGGTGGCAGGCGCCGCACATTTCCGTGATCCGGGACCGATCCGGCAGGCCGATGTGGCCCTTACGGAAATCCTGCCGGACGAACCGGTCGCTGCCATGACAGCCGGTGCAGCCGGCGTCCGGCCGGAAATGGGCGCTCTGTTTCCAGGCCAGAACGGAATTGGGCTTTCCGGTCTGCTCGCCGGTCAGGTGGCACTGGACGCACTGGTCGTTCAGCAGGAAGGTATCGTCCGCGGCCGGCCAGGCAGGCCCCGCGATCAGCAACAGCAGTATTATCGTCGACCCATACCGTCCCATGTCAGGATATAACCCCCCAGGCCGTCAGTAGAATGAAAGACAGGATCCCCCCGCCGACGATGATCCCGTAAACCGGACGCGCCGTGATCTCCCGGGGCCCGGACGGGTCCAGCTTCGGCAGCAGCGCCGTCAGCAGAAAAACGGCCGCCAGAAAGCCCAGCCCCAGCAGTTCATTGGGTAGAATCTTGAGCACCTGGTAGGACGCCATGAAATACCATTCGGGCTTGATGCGGTCCGGGGTGAGCAACGGGTCGGCCGGTACATGCTCATAGCCGAAGATGAAAAACGCCCAGATGAACACGGCGATGAGAACGCCCATGACCGTGGCGATTCGACGCAGAACCGCGTCCGGAAAAACCGGTTCGACCTGATAGGGGAGGATGTCCGACCGCAGGTAAATGGCGCCGGCCGGGCAGTTTTTCAGGCACAGCCGGCAGGCGTTGCATTTGTCCGTGTTCAGGGCCGGCGTTTTGCGTCCGCGGATGGGAACGATTCTGATGGCCGCGAAGGGACATTCTTTTTCACAGGCGCCGCAGTAGATGCACAGGCCGCGGTCAATGACGGCGTAGGTGTCCGCCGGCGCGATGACGCCCGTGCGCCAGACCAGGCGAAGATGGATCCAGACCATGATCAGGATAACCAGGGGCAGCAGGGATACGTGCAGGGCGAAGAACCGGGTCAGGGTCGGCCCGGCCACGGCGCTGCCGCCCCGCATGGCCGATACCAGCAGGTCACCTATCAGGGGAATGACCCGGACGGATTCCGTGCCGATGACGCAGGCCCAGTAGGACTGCTGGGTCCACGGCAGCAGGTAGCCCGAAAATCCGGCCAGCAGCATGATGACCAGCAGGCCGATACCCGTATACCACTGCATCCTGCGAGGGCCCCGGTGGGCGCTGGTCAGCATGATGCGGAACAGGTGAATAAACACCAGGATGAGGATGGCCCTGGAGCCGACCGCGTGAAGATTGGCGAAGAGCATGCCGTAGGGCAGATCGTTGCGGATGGCCTCCAGGGAGGCAAAGGCCAGCTTGGCGTCGGGCTTGTAGTAAAACAGGAGCAGCATTCCGGTGAGGGCCTGCATGACCAGCAGGACCGCCGCCGCCGTGCCGCTGAAGGAAAAATATTCAAGCGCGGTCCGGGGCTTAACCGTCCGGGACCGGCCCGTTCGTTTCCTGTCCTGTTTCAACTTCATTAAACGCCCTTCCCCTTCATCAGGCCCGGGAGATACGGATGGTATTGCCGGCCAGGGTCACCCGGTGTTCGGCCAGCGCCGCCGGCGGCGGACCGGCCGTCACTTTCCCGTCGCTGTTGTATAAGCCGCCGTGACAGGGGCAGACAAAACGCTGACCGGCCTGATCCCATTTCACCAGACAGCCGAGATGGGTGCAGGTGGCGTTGAAGGCCCGCCAGCGGTTGCCGTTCCTCACCAGAATGACCGGCACGGACCCCATGGTCAGGATCATGCCGGCCCCTTCCGGAACGGTGCCGGCGTCGATTTCCACGGAATTGCCGTCTCCGGCCACGGGCGGTTTGCGGGCGTTGGCGCCGCGGGCCGGCTCGATGCCGGCGTGGGACTCGACATCGATATCCCCGCCCAGGAACCGGGTGATGGGATAGAGGATGCCCATCAGGCCCACCGCTCCCAGGACTTTGAAGGACCAGCCGAAAAATTCCCGCCGGTCAGGATCGATCTTTTGCATATGCCAGCCTCCCTTACAACTGGGCATTTCATGAGATATTCGGGCCAAGGATCAGCCCTGCTGCCGCATCAGCCGCTCGCGTTTTCTCCGGAATGAACGGAAGCCCACCAGCCGGATGAACAGGTTGAAGACCCCCGGCATGAAGCTCCGCATGAACAGGGTCCCCCGGTCCGTCAGGGTCGGAAAAATCATGAAGCACCGCCGGCTGATGCCGTTGAAGATGGCCTCGGCCACGGTCTCCACCCGGCAGACCGGAATGGCCAGGAGCACGCCCGGGATCTCGTCGTCGGGCAGGTCCATCTTTTCCAGGATCAGGGGGGTGGCCGTGGTGCTGGGCAGGGCCAGGCTGACATGGATGCCGGCCCGTTCGGCCTCGAACCGGACGGCCTGGGTGAAACCGACGATGCCGCATTTGGTCCCGCAGTACAGGGACATGCGGGGGAACCCCTGCAGCCCGGCCACGGAGGCGACGTTCACCAGGTGCCCGTACCCCTGCCGGTAGAAATGCTCCAGGATGATGCGGGAGCCGTACACCATGCCCAGATAATTGACGGCGGTGATCCGGTCGATTTCCGCCCTGGTGTTGCGGACGAACTCACCGGATATGCCCAGGCCGGCGTTGTTGATGAACACGTCGATAAAGCCGAGCTCATCGATGACCTTGCGGACGGCCGTTCCAAAGGCGTCAAAATCGGTGACATCCGCCGTCAGGCTGAACACCTCCCGGCCATGGGCTTCGGCGATTTCGTCTGAGGCTTTTTTCAGCAGCGGGCCGTTGATGTCCATCATGATCACCTTGGCCCCGGCCCGGGCGAAGCGATCGGCCAGGGCCCGGCCGATGCCGCTGGCCGCGCCCGTGATGACGACTTTTTTGTCAATGAAGTTTCTCATGGGTTTCACGTTCGGCCCTCCAGGCTGAAGCTTCATGGGTTGAGTGAATTGATCCGTCGCGTCAGTTTTTTCCGCGGCACCTTGATGACGTCTTTCATCATGACCATGAAAAAAGCGTTGAACAGTTTGTCGGGGTTGATGTCCGCGGATTTAAAAAAAACGTTCTCCGCGTCGGCGTGCATGAAAATCCCCCGGCAGATGGCGACCACCAGGTGCGTCAGGGTTTCCGGATCGGTGTCGATGACGACCCCTTCCGCCTGCCCCTGACGGACCACTTCCGTCGCCTGCCGGATCATGGACTGATTGAGCTGGTCCACCCGTTCGATCAGTTCGCCGGGGAGCTTGCCGGCGAACTGGCGGATGTTGATCGACATGAACTGCCGCATGAAATGTTCATTTTCCCGGGTAAACTGGATGAGGTTGCTGATCAGCATGAGCAGTTTGCGGTCGGTGGTAACATCCAGGCCGGCCGTCTCGGAGATAAGGTCGTTCAATGCCTGAAGGTGTTCGTCGAACATGCTGACAAACAGCGCGCTTTTGGACGGGAAATACTTGTACAGTGTCCGCTTGGTCACCCCGGCCCGCCGGGCAATGCCTTCCAGGGTGGCGGCCTCGTATCCCTGTTCGAAGAACGCTTCCTCCGTTGCGCCCAGGATGGCCCGGCTGAATTTTTCCCGCCGTCGTTCCCGCGGAGTCGGGGCGTCTATTTTCTTTTTTTCCGACAATGTCACCATGGTCACAGCTTTTTCCGCAGCAGCCAACAGATAATGCCGGCAGGATACCGCCTCCCGCCGCTTTTTTGTATACCCAAAGGATACTTATAAAGTATACTGACAGTATACCAAAATGTTGTCAAGTAAAAACTCTACGGCCGGATAAATGACCGGCGGTTAAAAGAGGAAAAATATTTTGCGCCGGCCGGACCGGTCGTGTTATCTCTCGAAATGACAAATTGACCGGCCCCGACTGATCAGAGGCTCATCAAGGACTGGCCGCTTAGAATAAGGAACAACTCAAAAGGAGATAAAAATGGATACGAAAACCATGCGCTACGCCGTCAGTGCCGCCATGTTCGTGGATGCCTGCGCCATGACGGTGCTGGGGCTTCTGCTGCATCTGGTGATCGGACGGGGACCGGGAAGCGAAAGCACTTTTCTCGGATGGCATCGCCGCGAATGGGGGGAAATGCACTTTCACCTGGCTTTGATCTTTCTGGTCCTGATTGGCGTGCACATCTGGATCCATCGCGACTGGGTTATCAAAACCACCCAGTCCTATTTCGGGGATCAATGGAAGCGGGTACTGATCGGATTGGCGGCGGGATGGATTCCCCTACTGATTCTTTACCGGCTGCTGGGATAGCCCGGAAATCTTAAAACAAGTCCCGGAAAGGCCTCGTCACGCCAGGCGATGGCTGGTGACGAGGCCTTCCGGTTTTTCTATCCTTTCAAGGCAGGGGCGGGAACGGTTACAGGTTCCAGGAGATCGTCCGGGAATCGGATCCCGGATTTTGCCGTCCGGGGTTGTTCCAGGGCCAGAGCGGCGGCGTTCTTTTCAAAAAACTGGGGCGGTTCGTAGGTCCACCCCCGGGCCAGCCGCTTTTCTTCTTTTATGATGGAGCGGTAGGCGACTTCGCCGATTACCCGGGCCGCCAACCGTGTCTTCCATCCGAATTCGGCGCAGATGTCGTCCAGCAGGGCGTCCATTCTGTCCGCCATGGCCCGGTCGCGGGCGGCATAGTATTTCCGCATGCCCCAGACCGCCCCGGCATAAGTCGACCGCAGGGGATCGACTTCCCAGTTGTAGCGGTCCCGGATGCGCCAGTCCGGATGGTTTTTGTGCTTCTGCCAGCCGCTGAGCAGGGTCCGGATCAGGCGGAACAGGCTGGGCCCGTTTACCTCAAAATCCCGGGTAAAGGCATCGAGCAGGAACTGTTCTTCCTGACCATTCTGAATATGCGGGTGGCGGTAGCGGAAGCGATACTGCCCGTGGGCGTCCGCCAGGGGGAATTCCGTTTCGTTGTAAAGCGTCCCCTTTTGCCGATGTTCCTCATAAAGCGGGGTCCCAGCATTCGGGGTGTAGAGCATGAACTGGTGGAAGACCGTGTCGTGGCTGACCGCGTAATCGATGGCCTCGGGCAGGTTCTCCGGGGTGTGGTTTTCAAGGCCGATGATGGAAGAGCCCAGAACGCGGATGCCGTTGGCCTGAAGTTCATTGACCAGCTCGAAGGTGTCGATGTCGTTGAGCTTGCGGTACTGGCTTGATTTTCCTTCCAGCCCCATCCAGACCCAGCCGATGCCCAGAGCGAGCAATTCATCCAGGGTGTAGGACTTGATGACCCGGGCGGAACTGAAAACGCTCAGCACCCAGCTCTTGTTGTGTTGTTTCATCAGCTCCATCAGTTCCATGGATCTCTTTTTGTGAAGCAGGAAGTTTTCATCCAGGACGAAAAAGGAGCGCACCTTCAGTTGCCGTTCCAGGCCGCACATGACATCGAACAATTCCCGTCCGGTCTGGTAGAAATTGATGAAGTTGCCTTTGCCGCCGAAGAGAGCGGAGGTCGAGCAGAAATTGCAGCCCACCGGACAGCCCACCGAGGGGATGAGGATGGCGGCCACGTCACCGGGCTTTTCCCTGAGGTTGCGACCGACGATACGTGTGCCGTTGGCGGAAAGAACGGCCGGATGCGTAATCGGCTCTTCCGGATTCTGGCCGAGGAACTCACGGAACCAGCGGATGCCGTCCCCCCGGACGATATGGTCGGCGTCGATGCGGCTGTCAAGCCCTTCCATCGCGGCGATGTGGCCGCCCACGACGATCACCGCCCGGGGCTGATACTGCCGGACCAGTTCGCACATCTTTTTCACTTTGCCGATATTCGGCACAATGCCGCTGATGCCGACGATATCATAGGTATTGTTTCTGATCTCGTCGGTGAACCGTTCCAGGGAGGGAAAATCAAGCAGGTAACAGGGCGCCTTGAGGTTGGCCTGAATCATCATCAGCCCGAAAGAACGATGAAACATGCGCAACGAAAAAGCCCCCTGCACCCGGGTGACCTGGTTCTGGTACAGTTCCATGGGGTTGATTTTGCGGCTGCCGAAGGCATCGTCCTGAGCATAAGGCCCGAATACGCTGGAGAGCAGTACGCGAGCGCGAATTCCTCTGGGGTGAACCGTCTTTACCGTTTCCATCATCATTTCCTTTTCCGCTGTCATTCATGAGTTGCAAAAGGCCATCTTCGGGCCTTTCAGTTCATTACCGTTTCTAAAAGAACTGACGGAGGATAAGGCAGGGGCGGATGAATATAAACAACTATTCCGCCTGTTACGATTCTTTTACAAATCGCGTTTGCTGGTTGGGTTAAAAGTTTGAGGTTTGAGGTTGAGGGCTGAGGGTAGAGGGGGCATCAGGGCTGCGTCACAGGCAGCGCAGATCCAGCGAAGTCTCAGAGACGAACCGCATCTGCCGCAGGATCCAGGCCTGGCGGGAAATCATGTAGGCCGTAGGACGAGCGGGACTCATCTTCAATGGCCGCGGCAGGGAAGCGGCGATCATGGCGGCCTCGTTTCTGGTGAGCCCGGCGGCCTGTTTCTTGAAATAGGCGTTGGCAGCAGCTTCTACGCCATATATACCCTTCCCCATTTCAGCGACATTCAGGTAGACCTCAAGAATCCGTTCCTTGCTCCAGAGCGTCTCCAGCAGCACCGTAAAATAGGCTTCCAGCCCTTTCCTGATCCAGCTACGGTCGGGCCACAGGAACAGGTTCTTGGCCGTCTGCATGGTGATGGTGCTGGCGCCTCTTAACCGGACGTTCCTCTTGTCGTAGGCTTTGCGAATGGATTTGAAATCAAAACCGAAATGGCGGGTAAAGTTCTGGTCCTCCGACGCGATCACGGCACAGGCCATGTTGGGAGAGATCTCTTCCAGCGGCACCCACTCCTTTTTAACCGTCACCGTTTCGTCGTTAAAAATCTGCTGGGCGCACCGGATGATCATGAGGGGCGTAACGGGAACGGGCACAAACCGGAAAATGATCACCGGCAGAAGGCTGCCGATAAAACATCCGATCAGGATATTCCGGATCCAACGTATGGTTGAGGCTGAACGTTTCTTCTTTGCGGCCGCCGGGCGCTTCATCATCTTCTGTCCGTCTCTTAAGAAAAACAGTTCGATTATGTTTATACCCGGTGAATTGTCAAGGGTTTCTCTTTTTCTTTTTTTTCTCCTTTGGTTCCGGTTCCGGTTCCGGCTGGGGTTTGACAACGCCCCACTTCACCAGGCGGTCATAAGCATACTGGGCCTGTTCACCTTCGGTCACCTGGTTCAGATAAGCGGTGTAATCATCGGCCGCCTTTTTCTGACTGCCCATCTCCTCATAGGCAAAGCCCCGGAAAAAAATGGTATTGGGGTTGCCGGGCAGCTTCTGATCATAGGCGGTAAAATTCGAAACGGCCTCATCCGGTTTTTTCAGCTTGAGTTTGCAGAACCCGCTCACATAATCGGCCTGGGCTTCCTGGGGATAGGCCTGCCTGGCCAGTTCCGAAAACTCCAGGGCCTGACCGTATTTTTCCTGAGCCACCTTGCATTTGGCCATGATCATCAGCCCGGCGTAATCGGCCGGCGCCAGCCTCAGCCCCTGCTGGAGAGCGGTCTCGGCCTCATTGTATTTTTTCCTGGCCACGGACTCGTCCCCCTTCTGGAAAAGCTCGATGGCCGGCTTGATTTTCCGCAGGGAGGCAATGTTGTCCATATAGCGCTCCCGGTACAGGGGTTTGTCCTTGAATCCGGCAAAATCGGAACCGGCCTCGCGGACGGCGGTATCGTAGCGTTCCTTGCTCATGGGATGGGTGGAGAAGAGCAGAGAGACCGCGTCGGCGCCGCCCTGATGCATGGAATTGAGCATGTCCATGAGCTGAACCATGCCGTCCGGTCCATAACCGCTGCGGGTCAGGTAAGTCATGCCCAGATGATCGGCTTCCCGTTCGTTATCCCGGCTGTAACTGGCCAGAAGCATCCCGGCGCCGACCATGCCGATCCCCGCGGCGATATCCCCGTATATCTGGTCCTGGGTGGCGGCGGCCACGCTGACGCCGGCCACGATGGCCTGGGTCAGCAGGCCCTTGGACATCTGCCGGGCGGTGTGCCGGGCATTGACGTGACCGAGTTCGTGCCCCAGCAGGGCGGCCAGCTCGGCCTCGCTTTCCAGGGAAAGCATGATCCCCCGGGTGGCGGCGATGCTCCCTCCCGGGAAAGCGTAGGCATTAATATAGGTGGCGTTGACGCAGCGAAAGGAACAGGGCATGTGCGGACGATGGGTATGAGGGATCATGGCCGTCCCGACCTGCTGGATATAGCGGTTGAGAGACGCGTCCTGGGCCGGGCCATAGTCCGATGAAAACTGGTGCGGAGCATTCTCCTTGTCCACCTGGATTTCCCAGTCCTCGGATACCAGCATAAACTGGTTTTCGCCGGTTACCGGGTTGATAGCGCATCCGGCCAGCACACCGGCGGATGCCAGGGCGGATAATTTCATGAATTCCCGGCGGCTCATCAAACGATGCGGTGTGTTCTCGTGGTCAAATGAAATTGGCATGGCACATCCCCCTTTAATATTAATTAAGAGTAAACTTGGTCAAGTTTCGCTGTCAAGAAAAGAAGATTCCCGGCCGGAACAGAAACGTTGGCAGGTACAACCGGCGGGTGGCCCCTGAGGTGTGCCGGGAATTATTGCGATCCATTTTTTCTTCGTACTCAGGATACCATCGCTGGCATTTGACACCACCGGCCGGTGTTGTTATGAGTATAGGCCACATTCTTACTTAATGTAAATCAGGGCATTGCCCATGCTTCTCTCATTACCGAAGGGTCGGTCTACCCCATGAAGAAACTGCTGCGCATCGCCTGTGCGGTAATGGTTTTCAGCCTGATACTGTTTCCAACGTTCCCTCCGGCCGTCCGGGCCGGGGAAGAGACGCGAAAGACACTCTCGCGGCAACTGGACCCGGTGGTGGTCAGCGGGGATGCCACCGGTCCGTTCTGGGGCAGGAGGATCGACCACATGAGGCTTTATGCCCGTCGCGACGGCGCCTGGGCAGCGGTACCCTTCCAGATCGACAAGGTCAACCCCGACGGGGATTATTTCATCAATGGAAACACCATCCCCCCGGAAGTCAGGGAAGCGGCCGGGTTCGAAGACCTGCCCGAAGAGGAAAAACGCGAGAACCGCATCCGGATGTTTGAACGCAATCGCGGCGACTATGAGAAAAGAGTTCAGACGGGAGAAATAACCAGAGCGCAGCTGGCGGAACTCGAACATATCGTTTATACCGCTGAAAACATGGATTACCTGGACTGGAACGACGAAGTGGTTTTCATGGCGCGGGATTCCGGGGACCGTGCCCCGACGAACGCATGGCTGACGCCGGACGGCCTGGAAATCCAGGCAACGGACCCGCTCAACGGGCGGACGGGATGGGTTTACTGCTTTCATTTTGATAACGATCCGCCGCCGCCCAGCGAATCGGATTACGTCTGCTACGACCCGGCGGCCGATCGGGTGATATCCCGTTTCATGGAAACCGGATTTTTGCCCGGAAAGCCGATGATCGTCAACAGCATTATCGGCAAGCCCCCGGGCCGGCCCGTCATGCCCAATATCCTCGACCGGTTCAAGCTGCGGATCAAAGTCAACCCGATCATTCTTCTGTGCGCGCCGCTCCACTTCGATGAAAACAACACCAGGGGCGTCACCTTCGGTTACAAGGATGGACCGGTGCGGGTCCTGCGCCGTAACGTCTTCTGGATCATGATCGCCGGGATCAAGCTCCCCTTTGCCCCCCGCATCGGAATGTGGTTCAAGTTTTATGAAAACGGTCTCGCGGCCTCATCCAATCTCGACCTCCCCTTCGATCCCGGATTTTTTATCTGCGACGGCAGCACCTTCACCGCCGGCCTGGACTTCCGGGAAACCATCCACGGCGCCCGGATCCTGACCCGGGACAACACCGTCATGATCATCGACGGAACGATGAATGATCAGGAAGAAAACCTGGCGCGGTCCGACCAGGACTGGGTCGCCGGATACCTGCCCAGCGGAGCGGCCCTCATGTCGCGCATGATCTACGACCCGGAAATGATCGCCCGGGGAACCAAAATGGACTTGTATTATCTGGACGACGCCTCGGTCAACGACCCGCCCGAGGAGGAGAACGGCCAGCACATGATCGGATACGCCATCGGGATCAAGTCCCTGCCCCGGCGATATCACCTTGGCTTTGAGATCTTCGTGGCCTATGACTTTGAACCGTCTCAGGTTCAGGAACTGCTTGATATCGACGACAGCCCGCTGGTAGTTACCAGCACTACGGCAGATCCTGACTGAAGGGTACCCTGAATAAAAGCCACAATTCAGGAGACCTGGCGTTCATTACCGGGCCTCGTCAAGGGCGATTTTATACACCGTTTCCACCCTTTCAAACACCCGTTCCCAGGTGAAGGCGGCAAGCTGATTTTCGATCAGGGTTAAATCAATGTCGGGCTGCTCCACGGCCGCGGTCATCTGGGCGACCAGGGCCGCCCGAAGGTCATCGACAAACCGGTCCAGATCTTCCGCGAGAGGGTTGTCCACGGCATGAAGCCGCGGCGTTCGGACCAGGTGGACATATCCGGTCTTCATGCCCTCCATCAATTCGGCCACCCCGGGAATGTCGTTGGCCACGACCCGGCAACCGCAAGCCAGGGCTTCCAGCATAACCAGGGGAACACCCTCAAAAAAAGAAGGCAGAACAAACAGGTGACTCTGTTTCATTATCGCGGCCAGCCGGGGCTGTTCCACGGCTCCGTAAACCCGGACACGGTGCTTCAGGCCCCGGGCCAGGTTCAGACACTGATCGGTTTCTGAACCGGAGCCGCCGCCTACCAGATGGAGCTGCCAGGAGACATCATGAATGCTGGCGAGGGCCTTGAGAAACCAGGGCGTCCCCTTGGCGTTACACAGTTTGCCCGCGTAGACGATCTGCACCGGGTCAGGAACGGGCTTGGTCTGGGGACAAAACAGGTCGGCGTTATATCCCGCCCCGATCACGTGAACCTTTTCTTCAGGCAGCCCATACAGTTTCACAATCTCCTGCTTCTGAACCCGGCTCAGGGCCATGACCGCGTCCAGCCGGGCGCATCCTTCCATGACCCGCTCCCGCAGATGGGGACAGTTCCGGAACTGGCGCAGATCGGTGCCGTGGCTGGAAGCCACCAGGGGAAGGGCGGGGAACAGGCGCCGGGCCAGGGATGTCAGCAGCCAGAGGTGGTGGCTGTGGATCAGGTCGGGGTCGGATTGCGCCACGGCCCGGTTCAGCTTGCCGGCAAAGCAGGCTTCGTATTCAGCCACATCCTCCGGGGTAAAATCGCGGAAGCGGCGGCTGTCATAGGGCATGACATCGCTCATCCCGGCGATGGGCCGCGGCGTGTCCAGGCCGTCAAAACATACAAAGGAGCATTCACAGCCGGTGACCTCGGAAGCCGGCTCCCGGCCGGTCTGTACGCCGGCCACCAGGTGATTGACATGGCCCCTGCGCGCGGCCTGGCGCAGCATGGCCTGGACATAAACGCCGCTGCCCGTGGAGTCGGGCCGCTGGCTGATCAGATGCAGGATGCGCAAACCGGACGGATGTTTCATATCAACAGGTTTTCCTCCTTAAGGGTTATCCCCTATGTAGCAGGAAAACCTGTTGACTGAAAACCATAAAGTGTCCGCCGGCCTGTCCGGGCTACCGCCCGGGCGGCGTCACCACCAGACGGAACCCGCCGCCGTCGTCGGTACCGGCCGGACAACTGGAGTGGCGGACCGCGGAGGTGCAGTTCTGGGCGGAATCGTGCCAGCTGCCGCCGCGATAAAGCCTGGCGGTACTGGTTGTACCCCCGGTAGGATCGATCACGCTCTCGGAAGGATAGTCGCCAAACCGGTCCGCGACCCACTCGTAGACATTGCCGTGCATGTCATACAATCCCCAGGCATTGGGCGATTTCTGAGCCACGGGATGGGTTCCCGCGCAGGTGGGGCCTGTATAGCTGCTGATATCCGAGCAGCCGCTATACGATACCGCCGAATTGTAGCAGTACCACCCGACGGCATTCAGGCTGGGATCATACCCGCAGAAAAGATCCGTAATCGGGCCGTTGCAGAATGCCGTGGTGCTGCCGGCCCGGCAGGCATACTCCCACTCCGCCTCCGTCGGCAGCCGGTAGGTGCCCTCTCCCCGGTTATTCATGGCGGCCAGAAAATACTGAACGATGTTCCAGGACACCCGTTCCACCGGGCAGTTGCCGCCGCAGTTGGAGAAGTAGGAGGGGTTGCCCCCATAGGCTTCCCGCCACTGGGCCTGGGTCACCTCGGTCGTCTGGACATAAAAATCCTTGGTGATGGTCACCTGGTGTGGCGTGTAGCCGCTGCCGGTGCCCATGATAAATGTACCGGCGGGAATCCGCCTGAAGGTCATGCCCAGGGAATTGGTGAACGTATCCTGGGTACAGCCCTCGTCTACCAGCCCGTCACAGTCGTTATCAAGGCGGTCGTTACAGACTTCCGCCGCGCCGGGGTGAATGGCCGCGTTGGCGTCATTGCAGTCCACGCCCGGTGTAAACGCTCCACCGCAGCCGCTTTCGACGTAATAGCCGTCTTTGTCCGCGTCGGTGCAGGTACCGGTGGTGCAGTTCTCGTCAATCTGGCCGTCGCAGTCGTTGTCGACGCGGTCGTTGCAGACCTCCGCCGCGCCGGGATGAACGGTCGCGTTGGCGTCATTGCAGTCGACACCGTCAATAAAGGCGTTGCCGCAGCTCTCTTCGAGATAATAACCGTCACTGTCCGCGTCGGTACAGGGATCATCCGAGCAGCCCTCGTCCACCTGCCCGTCACAGTCATTATCTAACCCTTCGCAAATTTCCCTGGCCCCGGGATGGATGGAGGCGTTGTTGTCGTTGCAGTCAACGCCGTCATTGACCGCGTTGCCGCAACCCGCCACGACATAATAGCCGTCACCGTCGGCGTCAATACAGGCATCGGAACAATCTCCGGCTTCGTCCGCCTGCCCGTCGCAGTCGTTGTCGATACCGTCGTCACAGATTTCCAGGGCGTCGGGATGAACGGACGGATTGCTGTCATCGCAGTCGACACCGTCTAAGAAAGCGTTGCCGCAGCCCGCCTGGGCGTAATAACCGTCGTCGTCCGCGTCGGTGCAGACGTCACAATCCTCGTCGACCTCGCCGTCGCAATCGTTGTCGATATCATCGTCACAGACTTCCGCTGCCCCGGGGTTGACGGCCGCGCTGGCGTCATCGCAGTCCACCTCCGTGTCGCAACCGCCCTCGGCAAAATAATCGTCGTTGTCCGCGTCGGTACACTCGGGGCAATCCTCGTCGATCTGGCCGTCACAGTCATTGTCGACGTTGTCGTCACAGGTTTCCACCGCTCCGGGGAAAACAGCGGCCCGGGCGTCGTTACAATCAACCGCCGTGCCGCAGTTTGCCTGGGCGTAATAGCCGTCGGCATCGGCATCAGTACAATCAATATTCGTGCAATCCTCGTCAACCTGTCCGTCACAGTCGTTGTCGATGGTGTCGTTGCAGGCTTCCGTCGCACCCGGGTTAACCGCCGCACTGGCGTCATTGCAGTCGGTATCGTCGGTTACATACCCCTGGGGCTGGGAAGCGGCATCCAGTGAAGCGGCCGCGTCACCATAGCCGTCAATATCGCCATCGCGGTAATAGGTGGTCAGTCCGTTATTATTGCCGCCGCCACCACCGCCACCGCCTCCGGTCCCGATAATGGATAAAAGACCGAGAACGGTTATTGTCAGTAAACAGATATAGCGAATCGTTTTGATCAGTGTTCTATTTTTTCCCATGGCTCGTACCTCCGTTTATCATGCCCGTCGACAAGAAACCTACTTCCGTGATATGCATAAAGCAATTTTCAGGCCATATCACAGGCAGTCGGCATCAGTTGTTTTTAACATTTTAATTTCAGATAGTTATCTAATGCAAAAACAACTGTTGCGTTGCCGGTCAGGCCGTATCCTGTTTTTTTTTGCAATTTTTGTTAATACCGAAGCGAAAAACGTCCCGCAACCGCATTTGTCATCTGAATCATGGGGCATTAAGATATGATGATAGTTGCGGATTTCAGATTTTTCTTTTTTTTAACACAAAAGTTGCAAAATGGACAGAAAAACATGAATAAAAAAACAACCCGATTTGACGCCCGAAAACAGGGCCAAGCATTCGCGGGGACTCAGTTACGGCCTGCACGCCCCGCATGGCCGGAACCCCGCCCTGATCGCCTCCTCCCGGGAGCCGAACACAGCGGAACAGTTTCGACAGTTGTAGCTCCGGCACGACGGTTGATGGAATATCATGGAGCCGGTATTGCCGTGATAGATGACCGCGCCGGTTTCCCGTGCAGGTGTATGATTGGAAGCGGTCTCCCGCGAATTACGTCGAAACTCCCAGGGCGGCACCGGATCGGGATGACGCCACAGGCCGGCGCCCTGCTCCCTGGCCCGTTCCTCCAGGTTTTTCCACGCGGCGCAGAGAGGGATTTGACAATACTCGTCGTAAACCCAGGCCAGGCCCGCCCGGAGGATTTCCTCATTGACGCAGATCGCCCCGGTATAAACCAGTCCGACCACACGGCCGTAACGGTCCGTGCCCTGGCCTGCCACCCGGACCGGCTTATTAAACACCAGATCCGACGTGAACTGTCTGGCCCGGGTCCCGAAATCCTGCCGTGACTCCGGGCAGTCGATCCCGTACAGACGAATTTTCCGCTGTGCCTGGCCATCCAGCACCGTTATGGTATCACCGTCGGAGATGCCGACAACTTTACCGGACAGAAAATCATCGGCGGAAAGAAGGGAAAAAAAGGGGAAAAGGATCAACGCCAGCGATACGGCGATCGTTCTTGCCATTTCAGAGAGGTCTCCTTCTGATCCTCCCTGATTATCGCTGCCTGTCGTCCCTCATGGCTCTGTTCGGATGCCGGTAGCATCTCTACCGAAGATAGTAATTTTATAACGGCTCCCGGATAAAGCTGTCAACAAGGTTCCGCCGGAAGAACGGATCGAGTAACCGCGGGGAAAGGCCTTTCCCATCCTCCTCATGCGCGTTAATGTTCTTCTGTACCGGACGCACTCCCGGGCCGGGAGCGCCGCCATTTGTTTTGTACAAATGTACAATAGAATATCCGGCAACGGAGTCAATCATTTTTGTACATTTGTATAGCTCTAATATCACTATATTTTCATCTATCGGATTTAATTCAATTTATCTGCTTATTGCCTGTTGACAACGTCATTGACCTGTGCTTTTATGCGTTCATGAAACCGAAAAAGACAAAGCGCTCTCCTGTCGCCGGCAAAAAAGAACGCCCCCGAAACGCGGATCATGGTTCGAAAAGCGACGCCACCAAAGCCATGATCATCAACGCGGCCCGCAAGGTGTTCGCGCGCCATCCCTACCATAAGGCCAGCATCCGCATGATCGCCGAAGAAGGCGGTTTTCTCTTTTCCCTGATCAACCACTATTTCACCAAGTCGGAACTGTTCGGCGCCGTGGCCGCGGCGGTAAGCGAAGAACTGCTCACGGATTTTATTTCCTGGCTCAAGGATATCCAGGGCCTGCCGCCGGAGAAAGGGTTTTCCCTGTTTCTGGACCGGGCGCTGGATTATTTTTTTGAAAAGCCGGACATGCTTCAGATCCTGATGAAAAACGCCGGGGAGGCGGGCTCCAAGGACATGGCCCCGGCCTTTGAATCGTTTTCCAAATACGTGTTCACCGGCGGAGGGATCCTGGTCAATGAGCTCCGGATGGAAAAAAGCGTGGACAATATCGTCGTCTGGGTCTACGGCGTGCTGAATCTGCTGATCAACTTCGTGGGAGCCGCTCCCTATCACTGCAAGGTGCTCAACATGGACCCCAGCGGCGAAGATTTTCGCAAGTGGGTCAAAAACTGCCTGGTCTATCTGTTTACCCCGACCCTCAAAGACCTGTTCCCGCCCCGGAGAAAAACCGTCAAAACAAAAGGCTGATTGCAAGGCCGCATAAATTTATGCATTTTTTCTCCCGCCGGCCTTTTCACCGGTAATTTCTGGAAGGACTTCAGGGTATCTCTAAACATTGACCCCATTGGCTGATTCTGATATAATTAAAATCAATCCATTTATACTACATATCTCTTTTACACTAACCGCATACGGGGGGGGGGGGAAACATGAAAAGCGCCGGGTCTTTTCTGTCGCCGGTTATCCGGGCACTATCAGTCTTCGTTATCTCTTGCTTGATCATGACCGGCGGCAGTTTCGCCGCCAATCTTGAGATTGACAACCAGAACAGCGTTCTCGGCGGTAATGTGGTTTTTTCCGTCACCATCAATGACGCGCCCAACCCGGTTTATGCTTTCGGATTTGAGGTGGCCTTCGACAGCACACGGCTATCCTATCAAAGCATTGCCAGGGGAGACCTGACCTTGAATTTTACCATGCTCGATGCCAATGAATACGCCCCCGGCGTATTACGCATCGGCGGCTTCTGGGTTGGCAATGAGATCCCGGTCGGCTCCTCCGGCGTACTGGTAACGATCACTTTTCAGGTTGCTGACTGTCTGGGCTCGAACCTCCATCTGCAGGACCTGGTCGACTGCTTCGCCGATCTTCCCTGCGCCCCCACGCCCTGGACCACCAGGGACGGCCTTTTTACCTGTACGGGCGACGGGGACGGCGACGGCATCCAGAACGCCGCGGACAACTGCCCGGAAATTTTCAACCCGGCGCAGACCGACAGGGATAACGACGGCACGGGCGACGATTGCGACGGTTGCCCGGACGACCCGGGCAAGACCGGTCCCGGTATCTGCGGGTGCGGCATTTTAGATGCCGATACGGACGGAGACGGTTCTCCCGATTGTAATGACGCCTGTCCCCAGGATCCGGACAAGGTGGCTCCGGGCGTGTGCGGCTGCGGCGTTCCCGATATAGATTCAGACGGAGACGGTTCTATCGACTGCCATGACAACTGTCCCGATGATCCGGAGAAAACAGAGCCCGGCGTCTGCGGCTGCGGCACGGCCGATATCGATACGGATGGCGACGGGACACTCGACTGCCATGACGCCTGCCCCGATGACCCGGCAAAAACAGCGCCCGGCGTCTGCGGCTGCGGCACGGCCGAAACCGACACGGACGGTGACGGCACGCCTGACTGCAGGGATACTGATGATACAGACAGCGACGGGAAGAAGGACAAGAATGACAACTGCCCGGCCGTTCCCAACCCCGGCCAGGAGGACGCTGATGACGACGGTACAGGCGATGCCTGCGACGCCTGCCCGACCGACCCGGACAAGATCGATCCGGGGGACTGCGGCTGCGGGGTGTCGGATAAGGATTCGGACGGTGACGGCACGGCGGACTGCATTGACGGCTGTCCGAAAGATCCGAACAAAACCGACCCGGGAGTATGCGGCTGCGGCAGGCAGGACATAGACAGGAACGGCGACGGCACGGTGGATTGCCCGGGAGGTGGAGATTCAGGTTTATTCGGCTGCTTCCTGAACCAGCTTTGGCAATAACATCGCCGATCTATTTATATCGGGCTTTCATGGCCCGGATCTCGGCCCGGATCTCCTTTCGCAGGGCCTCGGGGAAAAGGACCTCGGCCTGGGCGCCCCAGCCCAGGATCCAGAGCTTGATTTCCCGGATGCCGGCCACCTCCATCTCCAGGTCAACGGAGCCGTCGGGGTTATCCGTCAGAACCTGGGACTCGTGCCATTTCTTTTCCCGGACATACCCGGCCACCGCCGCGGAAAACCGGATGCGCACCCGGGTGGGCTTACCCTGGAAGACGCCGAAACTCGTCTTCATGAATTCTCCGCCGGAAAACTTTTCCGGGCGCTGAAAGGTTTCGGCAGAGACCCGGAACGCCTTGATGCGGTCGACGGCAAACACCCGGATGTCTTTGCGGCTGTGGCAGTAACCGATGACATAAAAACTGCCGTCAAAGTACCACATGCTGTAAGGGTCTATCCGGCGCCGGGTATCCTCGCCGCGGCTCATGGTAAAATAAGTGATGTACATGGCACGGTGATCGGCAATGGCGCGGTTGAGGGCGTCAAACAGGCTGACCAGGGTTTTCCGGTAGTGCTTGTAGGGGCGTTCCCGGACATAGAGATTGTTCTCCACCTCTTTCAGGAAAGCCATGGCCTCGGCCGGCAGCATGGCCTGAATTTTTTTAAAAAGAGCGTCCAGGTTGTCATAGATAAAGGTGCCCTTAAGGATCTTGAGCACGTCCCGCCCCAGGTAAAGGGCCATGACTTCGGGAAGCTCCAGGGGCAGCGGCAGGTCCTGCCGATCCGGGGCCAGCATGGCCCAGCAGTTTTTTTTACCGCTGGTGCCGGGATTATACAGAGGAAAGCCCGCCTCCTCCAGGGCGTTCAGGTCCCGGTAAAGGGTACGGCGGCAGCATTCAACGTCGCCGGCCAGTTCATCAATGGTAACGCCCAGCGGTGAAACGCACAACCGCTGCAGAATCCGCCACTGCCTGGTCAATTGTCTTCCCCGGGACATGTCGTTCTCCCTCCCTGCTTTAAAAATCAACCGAATCCCGGTCCGGGCCCCCGCCGGAAGTCGGGAAAAAGACGGTCTGATCGTCTTGCTTTTGAACCGGGAATGATTATAATTGAAATACCATGACAATAAAAAAGGAAAATATTCCCGATCCTAAAAAAATCGAGAAGGAAATCGGCGAGTTTCTGCAGCAGAAGTACGGCGACAACGTCAAACTGATCACCCCGGTGGTGGTTCCGGATCCCGACCGGGAAGACGGCGACGGCCCGAAAGCGCGACCTGTTTCCGAGCGCATCAATTTCGACCTGAAACCAGAGGAACTGGTCGCCTACCTGGATCAGTTCATCATCAAGCAGGACAAGGCCAAAAAGATCCTGGCCACCAAGATCTGCACCCATTTCAACCGCATCCGGAACCAGCACCGCTGGAGCGGAACAGGCAAGATCGTGGGCGCCATCAAGAACAACGTGCTCATGATGGGCCCCACCGGCGTGGGCAAGACCTACATGATCCGGCTGATCGCCCAGAAAATCGGCGTTCCCTTCGTCAAGGGTGACGCCACCAAGTTCAGCGAAACCGGCTATGTCGGCGGTGATGTGGAAGACCTGGTGCGGGATCTGGTCCGGGAGGCCGGCAACGATATCGAACTGGCCCAGCACGGCATCATTTATATCGATGAAATCGACAAAATCGCCTCCAGCCGCAACCTGATCGGTCCTGATGTTTCCCGGACGGGTGTCCAGCGGGCCTTGCTGACGCTCATGGAGGAGACCGAAGTGGAGATGAAAGTCGCCCACGATCCGGTTTCCATCATGCAGGAGGTGGAGGCGTTCCGCAAAACCGGCAAACGTGAAAAACGCGTCGTTAACACTAAAAATATCCTCTTTATCATGAGCGGCTCCTTTGGCGGCCTGCAGGAGATCATCAACAAGCGCCTTTCCCGGCAGGCCATCGGTTTCTCCGCGAAACTGGCCGATGCCGCCGAAGACCCCTACGCCGCCGTTCAACACGTCCGGTCGGAGGACCTGACGGAATTCGGCTTTGAGACCGAGTTCGTCGGCCGGCTGCCGGTCCGGGCGATTTTTGAGAACCTGACGGAAAAGGATCTGCTGGATATTCTCAAGAACCCCAGCAATCCGGTCGTGTTAAACAAGCGCATGGACTTTGCCGCTTATGATATCGATATCCTGTTTGATGACAACGCCATGCGGCTTCTGGCCCAACATGCCTGCGAGGAGAAAACCGGCGCCCGGGGGCTGGTCAACGCCGTGGAAAAAGCCCTGCTCCCCTTTGAAAACCGGCTCCCGTCAAAGCGCATCCGTTACCTGCCCGTGACCGAGGCCGTCGTCGCCTCTCCGGATCAGGAACTCGCGCGGGTTCTCGAGGCCGATCCCCAGGAGTTGAAAAACCGGTACGAGTCAATCCGCCGGCAGGAAAAGGAAGCGCTGGCAATTCACATCCGGGATAAATGTTGCGCCCAGGCGGAGCGACACCGCTTCCCGCTGACTCCCGGACGGATCGACATCATCGCTGAATTCTACCTTAACAATATAACCGACATCGAGAACGCTTTCGACGCCGTCAGGGCTTATTTCGACGAAGCCGGACGGATTGAAGATTACTTCCAGAATCGCCTCGATCTGGCGATCATCCTTACCGATGACGCGATCGAATACATCGTCCGTCAGCATGTCCAGGGCGCCTTTGCCGGCTTTGAGCAGGTCTGTGAAAAAATGACCGCGGATTTCCGTGACGGTTTCCGGCTGCTGGCGGACAAGGCCGGCCAGGACGTCATCACCGTAAATCAACAGGCCCTCATGTTCCCCGAATCCTGGCTCAACGCGGCCATCAAAAAAGCCTTCGGCGTGCATAACAGCGGCTCCGGCCCTCAACCAGAATAAACAGATTGGCGAATTTATGATCGGCATTTCCAAACTCTACTGCGGTACCGCCGAACCGTCCGACGCGCTCCGTTACGGCCGGCGTTCCGAAGACCTGCCCTCGCACCTGCTGCAGTTTTCCATGGACAAGAAACCCGTGGTCGTCTGGAATATCACCCGTCGCTGCAACCTCAAGTGCCGGCACTGTTACGCCCATGCCACCACTCGGCCCGACGAGAACGAACTGACCACGGCGGAAGGCCGGCGCCTGATCGACGATCTGGCGGCCTTCAAGGCACCGGTGCTGCTCTTCTCCGGCGGCGAACCCCTCATGCGGGAAGACCTGCCGGAACTGGCGGCCTACGCCATCGGTAAGGGCATGCGGGCCGTCATCTCCACCAACGGCACCCTCATCGACCGGGAGAAAGCCGCCGTACTCAAGGAAATCGGACTGTCCTACGTGGGCATCAGCCTGGACGGCGGGCCAGCGGTCAACGATGAGTTCCGCGGCGTGACCGGGGCCTTCGACGACGCCATGAAGGGTATTGAAAACTGCCGGCAGGCGGGCATCAAGGTCGGCCTGCGGTTTACCATCAACAAATTCAACGCGACCGAAATCGCCGAAATGTTCGATCTGGTGGAGCAGCACGACATTCCCCGGATCTGTTTCTATCACCTGGTTTACGCCGGCCGCGGTTCGTCCATGATCGCCAGCGACCTTTCCCTGACGGAAACCCGCCGGGCCGTGGACCTGATCCTGGACCGGACCCGGGACCTGCATGACCGGGGCAAGCCCAAGGAAGTCCTGACCGTTGACAATCACGCCGACGGCCCGTATATCTATCTGCGGCTGCTCCGGGAAGATCCGGCCCGGGCCGCCGAGGTCCTGGACCTGCTGAAAATGAACGAAGGCAACAGCTCCGGCCGGGGGATCGGCTGCGTCGGCTGGGACGGTGAAGTCTACGCCGACCAGTTCTGGCGGCATTACAGCTTCGGCAATGTCCGCCGGCGGCCGTTTTCCGAGATCTGGAGCGACACCAGCGAACCGCTCATGGGCAAACTCAAAGAAAAGGCCAAACATGTCCAGGGCCGCTGCGCGCGATGCCGCTGGCTGGATGTCTGCGCCGGAAATTTCCGGGTCCGCGCCGAAGCCTTTTCCGGAGACCTGTGGGCGCCGGACCCGGCCTGTTACCTGACCGATGAGGAAATCGGATTAAAATAAGGAGGCACCATGCTTTTCCCCGACTACCGCCCCAGGCGGTTAAGACAGAACGAGTCCTTCCGCCGCATGATCCGCGAGACCGCCCTGGCCGTGGACGACCTCATCCTGCCGCTGTTTGTGACCGGCGGCAAAAACGTCAAGAACGCCATTCCTTCCATGCCCGGTCATTATCAGCTCTCCATTGACAACCTGGTGGTCGAGGCCAGGCAGACCGCCGAACTGGGCATACCGGCCATCATGATCTTCGGTGTTCCCGACCACAAGGACGCTCTCGGCACCGGTGCCTATGCCAAGGACGGCATCGTCCAGAAAGCGGTCCGGGAAGTGAAAAACAAGGTCCCGGAAATGCTGGTCATCACCGATGTCTGCCTGTGTCAGTACACGGACCACGGCCATTGCGGCGTGGTGGAAAACGGCCGGGTCGACAATGACGCCAGCCTGGATCTGATCGCCAAAGCGGCCCTGTCCCACGCCAAGGCCGGCGCCGACATGGTGGCCCCGTCCGATATGATGGACGGGCGGGTGGCGGAGATCCGCAACGCTCTTGACGACAACGGCTTTGACCAGGTTCCCATCATGTCCTACGCCGTCAAGTACTGTTCCTCCTTTTACGGCCCCTTCCGCCAGGCGGCCGATTCGGCCCCGAAATCCGGGGACCGCAAGACCTACCAGATGGACCCGGCCAATGTCCGGGAGGCCATCCGGGAGGCCTCCATGGACGTGGAGGAGGGGGCGGACATCATCATGGTCAAGCCCGCCCTGCCCTACCTGGACGTCATCACCCGGGTGCGCGATGAGATCGATCTGCCGGTGGCCGCCTACAACGTCAGCGGCGAGTACGCCATGATCAAGGCCGCCGAACAGCTGGGCTGGCTGGACGGCGAAAAGGCCATGATGGAATCGCTCCTGTCCATCAAGCGCGCCGGCGCCGACATGATCCTGACCTATTTTGCCAAAACGGCCGCCGCCATCCTGGTGGCCAAGGGCCGGTAGGCCATGTCTCCCCATCCGGGCCATATCGCGGAAAAACCGGGGGCGGCCGAGCTGAGGCTGGTCGCCTGGGAAACGACCCGCAACTGCAACCTGTCCTGTCTGCACTGCCGGGCCTCCGCCGGCAGAGGCGCGGCTTTTACCGGCGAGCTGGATACGGATGCCAGCCTGAGGCTGGTGGACCAGATCGCGGAAACCGGGTCTCCCATCGTCATCCTGACCGGCGGTGAGCCCCTGCTGCGGGAAGATATTTTCACCATCGCCCGGCATGGAACCGACCGGGGGCTGCGCATGGTCATGGCCCCCAACGGCACCCTCATCACCGGAGAAAACGCCCGCCGCATGGCCGACGCGGGCATCCGACGAATCAGCATCAGCATCGACGGCGCCACCGCCCAAAGCCATGACGCCTTCCGGGGCGTGCCCGGCGCCTATGACGGCGCCCTGGGCGGCGCCCGGCTGGCCGCTGAAGCCGGAATCGAATTTCAGTTAAACACCACCATCACCAGCCGCAACCTGGACGAAATCCCGCGCATCATGGAACTGGCGGAAACGATCGGGGCCGTGGCCCACCACATCTTTCTGCTGGTTCCCACGGGACGGGGACGGGAAATGGCCGAGCAGGCCATTTCCGCGGCCGACTATGAAAACACCCTGAACTGGTTTTACGACCGCACCAAAACCACCGCTCTCCAGTTGAAAGCCACCTGCGCCCCCCAGTATTACCGGATCCTGCGCCAGCGGACCCGGCAGGAAGGCGTCTCCCTGTCCTTCCAGACCCACGGCCTGGACGCCGTCACCCGGGGCTGCCTGGGGGGTACCGCCTTCTGCTTCATCTCCCATGTCGGCATTGTCCAGCCCTGCGGCTTTCTGGAACTCAACTGCGGCGACGTCACCCGGGACGCCTTTGGAGACATCTGGCGCCATTCGGAGATCTTCCTCAAACTTCGCGACTTTTCCAATCTCGAAGGCAAGTGCGGCCGCTGCGAGTTCAAGAACGTCTGCGGCGGATGCCGGGCCAGGGCGTTTGAGGCCACCGGCGACTTTCTGGCGGAAGAGCCCCTCTGCGCCTACCAGCCCGCCCGGGCAGTCTGACCCGCCTGCCGCTCCCCTGCTCCACGGCCGCCGTGTGGTTCAACACGCGCCGGAAAGTCCGGTGATGATCCGGCCTTTCCCTCCTTGACATGAACCGCCTTTCCTGTATAGATAAAAGACTTGATAGAAGCATATAAAAAACGTCGGAAGGAAACCGGCGACGCCGTTGCAGCGCACAAGAGACCCGGGTACTCTCTTTTACGCTTTGACAATATTTTTATGGGTTTATGGGAGGAATTATGAAAAACCGTTTGCTCTTTTCGTTCAGTCTGGGATTGCTGGCCGCGCTGCTTCTGATTCCCTGTTTCAACGTGTCCGCCGCTTCGGAAGCGCCTTCAGGGATGGAAAAAGTTTTTATTTCCGGTGAAATCCTCGATTCCCACAAGGAGCCTGTCAGGGAGGCGGAAGTGGGGGTGTTGATTAACGGCGAGCCCCATCCGCTTATCGTCGAGCACCGGGAAGTTGAGCAAACCGAAACATCATCCCACGGCGTCTATAAACTGGCGTTCGATGTTCCGCCGGGGACCATCGATACGGCCAGAATCCAGCTGGCCCTGTCCAAGACGAGCTACCGCTCGACCACCATTGATTTTACGGCCGAGGACTTCGCCCGTAAAGACGGCAGTTTCTATGCCGTCAAGGACAAGGAAATGCCCCGGTCCATCGGCCCGGCCTTCTGGATCGCCACCATCGTCTTTCTGCTCGCCTACGCCCTGATATCCTTCGAACTGCTCCACCGGACCATGGCGGCCATGCTGGGGGCGGCCCTCATGCTCCTGCTGACCTATACCTTCGGCACCCTCAATCACGACTATCACATCATCTCCTTTGAACGGGCCATGGAATCCATCGACATGAACGTCATCTTCCTGCTCATGGGGATGATGATCATCGTGGGGGTACTCAAGCACACCGGCGTTTTCCAGTGGTGCGCCTACATGTCCTTCAAGATCGCCCGGGGCAATGTCATGGCCCTGGCCATCATCTCCATGTTCTTCATCGCCGTCACCTCGGCATTTCTGGACAACGTCACCACCATGCTCCTTTACACCCCGGTGCTGATCGAAATCGCCCTGGCCCTCAAGATCTCGCCGCTGGCCCTCCTGATTCCGGGGATTATGGCGTCCAACGTCGGCGGTACCGCCACCCTTATCGGCGATCCGCCCAACATCATGATCGGTTCCTACACCGGGCTTTCCTTCATGCAGTTTGTCACCAACCTGACCCTTATCTGCGTCGTCGCCATGGCGGCACTGGCCTTCTATAACCGGTTCTTTTACGGCAAGGCCTATGCCAATGCCAAGGTGGAAGACATCGACGGTTTCATCGCCTTTTTAAAAGAAGAGTATAAAATCACCGACAAGACCCTGCTGGGATACGGCCTGTTCATCATGGCCCTGGTGGTCTCCTTCTTTATCACCCACGGTTTCTGGCATATGGAGGTCTGCATCCCCGCCCTGTTCGGCGCCGGGCTCCTGTTTACCTACGCCATCCTGACCAAAAAGGTGGACATGCTGCACCTGATCGAAAAGGACATTGAATGGACCACCCTGCTCTTCTTCATCTTCCTGTTCGTCATCGTCGGCGCGGTTGAAGAGGCCGGCCTGCTGTCGGTCATCGCCGACTGGGTGCTGAACCTGTCCCAGGGTAACCTGACCATCGCCATCTGCCTCATTCTCTGGGTTTCGGCCATTATGAGCGCCTTTGTCGACAACATTCCCTTCACCGCCACCATGCTGCCCATCACCGCCTATCTGACCAAGGTCATCCCGGGCGCGGAATCCAATGTCCTCTGGTGGGCCCTGGCCCTGGGCGCCTGTTTCGGCGGCAACGGCACCATGATCGGCGCCAGCGCCAACGTGGTCACCGTGGGTATCGCCGAAGCCGCCGGGCACAAGATCAGTTTCTTTTCGTTCATGAAGTACGCTTTCCTGTATATGATCATATCCGTAGCCATTGCCAATGTCTGGCTGCTGGTCGCCTATTAAAATGCAAGGAGAACGATTATGCAATTAGCCTGTCCCATACCCAAGATTCTGCTTCCCGTAGACGGGAGTGACGACTCCAAGAGAGCGGTACTGTTTTCCGGATGCCTGGGATCATTTCTCGGAAAAGGGCTTGCGGGTATCACCCTGCTGCGGGTCATTGCCGGCGGCTATATCAGCCGCCATCTGGCCAACGTGGATTACCGGGCCGCGGATCTTCTGAAGAACTCAGAGGTGTTCAGGCGGGTCAGGGAAGAGCATGTCAACCAGACCATCCGGCCGCTGCTTGACGACATGGAAAAAGTTCTCAGAGAGCTGGGAACGGATGCCGCCGTCACCACGCTGGTGACCGACGGAGACGCCGCCAACGAGATCATCCGGGTGGCCACGGAAGGAAACTACACGACCATCATGATGGCCCGCCGGGGAATCACAGCACGCCGCGGCGCCGCCCTGGGCAGCGTGACGAACAAGGTCATCTATGCCGCCTACGGGCATACGGTCTATGTCGTCGGATACAGGACCCTGGAGAGGGCGGCCTGTCCCATCCCCCGGATACTGGTCCCGGTAGACGGTTCTCCCTATTCCATCAAAGGGCTGGAGCACGCGGCCTGCCTGGCGGCGGGTCTGAAGGACGCCCTGGGCGGTATCACCCTCCTGAGGGTCATCAACGTCGCCCTCCACATGGAACGGCTGCGCATGGGAATCGACCCGGAAATCGAGGCCCACGATATCCTCGATAAAGGCAGACAGATGCTCCAGGAAGCCGGTATCCGGGAAGACCTGATCCAGACGAAAGTCCGCATCGGCATCCCGGCTGAAGAGATTATCGGGGACATCGAGACCGAGGACTACAACCTGGTGATCATGGGCCGGAAAGGACGAACCGCCTTAAAGGAGATGCTGCTCGGCGGGGTCAGCTCCACCGTTCTGCAGCGCTGCGGCAACCCGACCTTCGCCATTGTCGGCGGCGTGTAACCGTATCCGCCGGCGTCATTTCCCAGCCCCCTTCATCACGGGGAAAAGGATGCGGAAGGTGGTCCCCGCGCCCGGGTTGCTTTCCACCGTAATGGTACCGCCAAGGTTAGTCACCACCCCGTGGACCACGGAAAGCCCCAGGCCCGTACCCTGCCCCGGCGGCCGGGTGGTAAAATAGGGTTCGAATACCCGTTCCCTGACGTCGGTCGTCATGCCTTTGCCCGTGTCACGGACAACCAGGCGGCAGTATCGGTTCGCAAAAGCGTCGGAAACCGCCCCATCCATGGGAATGGGCTCCGGATCAGTTTTGTCCAGAACCACTTCCAGCGTGCCGCCGTCCGCCATGGCCTGAAACGCGTTGTGGCAGAGGTTCAGCACGATGGCGTGGATCTGGACCGGGTTGGCGTAGACCATGCAGCCGTTGGTCATGATCTTTTCCTCCACCGTTACCGAAGGGGGCGCCATGGCGCGGATCATTTCCAGCGCCTCGCTTACAATCGGCCCCATGTCCACGGCGCTGTAGTCCTGTTCGGCTGAGCGGCTGAAGGCCAGCAGTTGCTTGACCAACCCCCTGGCCCGCATGACCGCCTTGCGGATCTGGGTCAGGTTCCGGTAAGCGGCCGTGTCCGAGGGCGTCTGCCCGGCGATGACGTCCGTATATCCCATGATGCCGGCCAGAATATTATTAAAATCGTGGGCGATTCCACCGGCCAGGGTGCCGACCGCCTCCATCTTATACTTCTGGCGGAGCTGTTCTTCCATGGTCTTTAGATGGGTGATGTCCCGCATGAAAATCAGCGCTCCCGGACGGCCTTCCCACTCGATCGGGACACTGGTAATCTGCACCCATATCATCTCACCTGCTTTATTGAAAATCCGGAAAGAATAGGTCTGATCGCTGGCGTCTCCCTTCAGGCGCCGCGCGTATCTTTCCAGAACCATTTGGCGATCTTCCGGGTGAATCCGTTCCAGAAACGGGTCTTTCGCCAGCTCCTCCCGGTTATAACCGAACATGGCCTGGCCCTTGAGGTTGGGAAACTTGATGACGCCGTCCTGGGCCACGAATATGGCGTCTCCGGCATACTCGTAGAGGACCCGGTACTGTTCCTCGCTCTTCTTCAGGGCCTGCTCCGCCCGTTTTAAATCGGAAATATCCTGGGCGATAATGGCATGATAAAGCGGCTGACCGGTTTCATCCCGAATGAGAAACAAATCGTTAAGGGTCGGCAGCTGTTCTCCGTTTTCCCTCTTCAGGAGCAATTCGCCCTTCCACTCCCCCTGTTTCATGATCTGAGGCGTTATTTCATGGACCAGTTTCCTTCGCGTTTCCCGGTCATAATAACTGGTGACCGGCCTGCCCACAGCCGTGGCCGGATCGGTTTCGCCCAGGATGCGGCACATGGTCTGGTTCACGTAAACGATCCGTCCGTCCAAATCAGACCAGCCCAGGCCCTCACCAGAGGCCTCGGCAAAACGGCGAAACATCATAAGGGCTTCTTCCGTCCGACGGTGTTCCTCGTTTCTTTCCAGCAGATTCTTAAGCGTCTGCTCCCGTTCGTTGATAAGGTCGTCCAGATCCACCTTGAGCAGATCAATGGCCTCAAAAACCGGCTGAAAGGGGTGGCCGTCCCCCTGCACGTCCCGAGTGGCGATCTCATCATTTTCCCAGTTGATGCGGCCGATGTAATTGACCAGTTCATCGACATACGGCTTAAACGCATCATCCGCTCCCGACGCCCCCCTTACTTCGGATAATGTTTCAGCGTCATGTCCGCCGGTGCTGTTGCGACCCAACAAATCCAGTGCCCGGGTGACCGCCTCGGCATAATCGGCGGCGATGGACACATGGAAAGGAAACCGGTACAGCCGCATACCCATTCTGGCGACAATACTTATCACCGGGGGGACATTGAAAACGATCATTCCCAGAAGAAAATCCGCTCCGGACCGGACTCCTCTTACCATCTGTTTTCTGGCCGCCCGGTTAGGCCTGTCTCTGACCCCGGCGTAATTTCTCAATTCCACGCATTTTCCGCCGGCACCGATCATATGCCTGATCACCTTTTCCCTGGCATTGAACAGGGCTGCCACCCCCTCGTCGCCACAGATCCCGAAAGGTATGGTGTAAAGAATCCGATCGCCGATAATCTCAAAGGTGACCGTGTACGCTTCCGTAAGCGGTATATTGGTCCATTCCGGCTTGCGGGTAATCTTCAAGCCGCTGACCGGACAGATATCCGTCATTGTGCCGATGGCGGTTTCCGCGTCATGATCATTCGTTTTCATCGGGCTTTAAATTCCCATGTGAGGTTATGAAGTACCCGGGATGTTCCCAATTTAAAGCAATCCCCGCATTTGTCAAGCCATGGCAGTGCCGTCGCCATTCCCGGGTTGCCGGAAGCGCCTTTCTTGTGTAGAGTGAAGCGAACGAATTAAACAACGGGACGGGCAACAGCATGAAACACATTCAACAACTGGCGCAAATGGCCAGGTCCCTGGAGCGGCAAACCGCCGTCTGCCGGCAGTGTGGGGTCTGCCTGGCCGCCTGTCCGATTTATCCCCTGACAAGGCTGGAAAAGGACACCGCCCGGGGCAAAATCGCCGTCCTGGAAGGCGTCATGGCGGATGTGGTCCGAAACGCCGAAAGCGTGCGGGACCGGCTGGACCGCTGCCTGCTCTGCGGAGGGTGTGCCGGCGTCTGTCCCAATGGCGTCCGCACCCTGGAAGTTTTTTTAAAAGCCCGCGTTCTCCTGACGGAATACCTGGGGTTGTCTCCGGTCAAAAAAATGCTCTTCCGCCGGCTGCTGGCAAAACCTGCCCGGTTCAATCGGGTTGCTGATCTGGCGGGCGGGATCCAGAGCCTCTTCCTGCGGGACAGCGGAACCCGACCGGAAACCCGCCGGGCCCGGGCATTTATTTCCCCGCTGCTGGCCGGGCGCCATATCCTCCCCCTGGCGCCGGTGCCTTTCCACCGGCAACCCCACGGAAACCTGACGCCTCGTCACCCGGCAAGGGGCGAAACCGTCCTCTTTTTCACCGGCTGCCTGATCGACAAAATCTTCCCCCGGGTGGCGACGGCCTCCCTTCAGGCGTTGAAACACCATGGATACACCATCATACTGCCGGAAACGGAAGGCTGCTGCGGCATTCCCGCGCTGTCCGCAGGAGACGGTGTCTCCTTCCGCCGACTGCTGTCCCACAACCTGACGCAATTTGGGAAAACGCCCTTTGACCGCTTGGTTACGGCCTGCGCCACCTGCGCTTTTACCATAAAAAAAGTCTGGCCCATGATGGTCGACGGACAGGATCCGCAGTCCGCCCGGATCCGGGAGATTGCCGGAAAGGTCACCGACATCACCGGACTGATTGCCTCCCGCCTGACGGACGGCCCGCCTTCTCCGGACGCCGCCGCTATCCCGGTGACTTATCATGATCCCTGCCATCTGAAAAAATCCCTGGGGGTATTCCAGGCCCCCCGGCGGCTGATTACCGCCAATCCGAACTACAAACTGGTGGAAATGAGGGGAGCGGACGCCTGCTGCGGTATGGGCGGCGGGTTCGGTCTTGCCCACGGCGGGCTGTCGGAAGAAATCGGCCGGGCCAAGCTCGACCATATCATCGAGACCGGCGCCCGGATGGCGGCCACGGCCTGTCCGGCCTGCATGATCCAGCTGGCCGGATTGCTGTCAAAACACGGGAAGGCCGATGTCCGGGTCTGCCATCCCATCGAAATCTACTACGCCCTTATTTCCACTGAACCGTGAGCGCGTACTGGTCATCCTTCTTTTCCAGATGGGAGCCGACATTTTTGCCCCCGGCAATAACCGCCAGTTCATGAATGATCCCGAGCAGGGAGTACACGATGACGACTTCCACCTCGGTGTTCCGGATTTTCTTTTCCGCGAGGCTGTATAGGGTTATCCGGTTAACTCCTTTTTCCACATGATTTTTCTCGGCATCCTGGTACTCCGTGCTGAAGAAGGACTGCCGGCGGGTGACAAACCGTTCGATGGTCGAGGCCGGATCGCCCTGAACCAGAATATTCTTATAGACCTCGATCATGTTATGCGCCGTCAGTTGACCGTAGGCGAAACAGGCTTCCGTACTCGACCCGCCGATAACCTTGTAAACGGCCAGGGAAAGCCGGTAAAAAAAAGCATCCGGATACCAGGCCGAAGTCAGGATTTCACCGTTCACCAGGGCCATGTCCTCCGGCGTCAGATATTGCCCCCAGTTTTTGTCCTTGGCCACCCGGACCTGCTTGACCAGGTCCACCAGAATCGTCCCCTTTACCTGAACGCTCATAGTGCCTCCTGAGATATCCCGGAAAAGTGTTTCCTGTCTTCGTTAAAAAGGCACCGGTTTGTTCGTCAATCCCACTGGATGACGATTTCGTACCCGTCCCGGACCTTGGTCAGTTTCGATTTGACGTTGCGGGCGCCCACGATTTTGGCCAGCTCATGGCTGGCGCCCATAATGGAATACATGATCACGTCGGACACCTCGGTACCGCGGATCTTCTTGTCCGTGATCATGAAAATGGTTACCCGCCGATCCTCCCTGGCCACCTGATTTCGCTCCGCGTCCTGGTAATCGGTGCTGAAAAAGGACTTACGGCGGGTCATGAACCGCTCGATAGTGGTGGCCGGGTCCCCTTGCGCGAAAACGTTGCGGTAAATATCCGCCATGCTGTGGGCCGTCAGCTGGCCATAGGCGAAACAGGCCTCGAGGCTGGACTCGCCCACGACCTTGTACACCGCCAGCGACAGCCGATAGAAGAAATCATCCGGGTACCAGGAGGAGGTCATGATTTCACTGTTAACCAGTTCCATGTCCTGGGGCGTCAGGTACTGCCCCCAGTTTTTATCCTTGGCCACCCGGACCTGCTTGACCAGGTCCAGCAGGACCGTTCCCTTGACTTGCACTCCCATTTTTTCCCCTCCAACCGTATTACTGATTCTCCCGTTTACCACCTCAGCGGAATACGGCCCTGTGCCCGGGTTTCCGCTCCTGAATGATGATCCCCCCATGAAACGGTCTGGAATTTGAAAATCATTTGCCGAAGAGCGAAATCCGTGTAAGATAACCGTACCCGATGGATGGATATTTACATATAAAAATCTCGAAGTCGGGTCAAGATTATTATCCATAATTACCTGAGCGAGATATGGTGGAAAGCAATTACGCCGGAATCATCCGGAACAATCTGAAAAAGCTGTATGAGCAGGGCCCGGGCTCGCCGGAAAACCGCCTGCCGGCCGCAAAAGACGGGAACCGGCTGATGTTTGAGGCCTTCGGCGAATCCTGCGTTGTCTCACCGGATACAATCACGCTCAGCGGTCAGGAAGTGACGGATCCCCGGGGAATCATCATATCGCTTTACGCCCTGCACGCCTCCGCCGATCCCTGCGTCGTAACCCCGTTTCGGGCATACCGGGAATTCGCCGACACCGCGCCGTACGCCGCCGCCTTTCACGCCCGCACGGAACAGGCCCTGGTCCCGTGCGCGGAATCCATCGCCGCGAAAGTCGACGTCATCCGGAACCTGCTTAACGGCGGCGACCCGCCGGCGGAAGCCGGCGGTGACTTTGCCTTTACCGTTACGCCCCTGCCGAAAATCCGGCTGTGTTATATTTTTTACGCCGCGGACGAGGAGTTCCCGGCCTCGGTCACCTGCCTGTATTCATCCAACGCCCCGGCCTTTCTGCCGCCGGACGCACTGGCCGATACCGGTGAATACACCTCAAAAAAAATTATTCAAATCATTACCGGATAAACCCGGGGTACCAACCGCACACTTTACGGCTTCAATGCCCTGATCCGCTGTAGTTCAACCCCACGACCCCGGCGATAATCAGGCCGGTGCAGATGATTTTCAGCGCCGTCAGGGGTTCCCGAAAGTAGACAATCCCGATGGCCGCGATCAGGGCGGTGCCCACCCCGGACCATACGGCATAGGCGACGCTGACATCGAATTTCTTGATGGCGAATGTCAACGCGATAAAAGACAGTCCGTAAAAGACAAACATCAGGACGGACGGTACCAGCCGGGCAAATCCATCGGAAATTTTCATACAGGTGGTACCGGACACCTCAAACAGGATGGCGCCGATCAGAAACAGCCAGTGATTCATGACACTCTCCTCAATATTGACCTACCCCCGGTGATTTTTTTCTCTGTCCCTTACTTTTTTTCGGCGATAAACAGGCCGGACCCCAGTTTTTCCTCTTCGATCATCTTTAACGTATAGCGGCTGACGATATCCCAGTTGTCATACAGTTCCCGGCCGCAGGTGTCGATCATCAGGCGCTTCCTCGAACGAAGGGTCGCGCGGAGGTCGGTGACATGCTCCCGGAAAGCGTCGTTGCGCATCTCGGCGGTGATGATTTCAAAACCCGCCTGGCCAAGTTTTTCCCGATAGCTGTCCATGGTCTCCAGGTGCGGAAAGGCATAGATGAACCGGAAGCACTCGGAATCCCCCCGGTACTGGATCCAGTCATGAAAGAAAATAGTGCCTCCGGGTTTTAAGACACGATGAGCTTCCCTGAGGAGCTTCTCCCTTTCCGGCACATGGCACCAGGCGTCCGACCCGAACACGTAGTCAAAGGTGTTGTCATCAAACGGAAGGGAAAGGGCGTCGGCCTGCTGAAACCGGCAGACACCGTCAAGTCGCCGGGCGGCGGCCAGGGCCCTGGACCGCTCCACGTTCCACGGCAGCAGGTCCACCCCGGTCACCGTCAGGCCGAATTCAGCGGCCAGCGTGCAGGCCGGTCCGCCCGTGCCGCAGCCGATGTCCAGCAGGGTCTCCCCGTTCCGCACCTCCGCTTTCCTGGCCGTATCGATAATATACCGGGCCGGAGAAAAGCCCAGGAAGCCTTCTTCCTGAAGCACATTGAAGGCGTCCGAATTGGCATAAAGGCCCTCCACCGTGCCGATAATGCCTCTGCCCGACAACTTGATGAACGCCCCGGGGTGAGCATCCATCCAGGAAACCATCCAGTCGGCCGGGCACAGAAACCCCAGGACATTGGATGAAACCGGGTACGGAGACGGATAATAAATAATAAGAAACGCCACCGTGATCGGGTGCAGAAAAATGTCGAGCCATGACACGGACGCGACATCGGCGAAAAGACCGGCTATGGTCAGACCGGTCTGGACGAGATGGAACACAATACCGACGTTGATGATGGCCCGGTATCTCCAGGGGCTCCTGGACACGATCCAGTAACCGCAGGCAAAAGCGACCAGCGCCGCCGACCGGTAATAATATCCGGCAAGAAGAAGAATGCCCGTCAGGAACCACATCAGAATCCGGGTGGCCCGGTATTTCGTCTCAATAGCATTCACTGGCCAATGTCTCCTCTGTCAATGTCATTTCTTAGATATGGGGCGCGCCATCAGCCCGGATATTTCACGAGTCGATTTGGCCGCGGCCCCAAGACACAGGGGGCGAAGCTTCCGAACACCGGACGCATGCCCCGGCTCCGGGAGAGCCGTTCTCGAAGCATTATTATAATGACGGTACGATGATGTCAAAGTCTGAGAGGATTTGATTTATCGGGACAAGTGTGGTAACCGGAGTATTCCCTTAAGCGAGGTTTTTGCCCATGGCCCTGACACCGAAGTCCAGCCGTTTTGAATCCCTGGTGGAAAAACTGTCCCGGTTTTTTGAAAGCCTGGGCGCCTTCACCTATGACCACCGGGCGATTGTCCTTATCCTTACCCTGGCCCTGCTGGGTATTTCGATTTTTTTCCTGAACAAAGTCCGCTTTGACACCTCCTTTGAATCCTTTTTCTCCCGGGAGGATCCCAACTACGCGCAATATCTCCAGTTCCGGGATGATTTCGGATCCGACGAAATTGCCTATATCCTGTATACCGTTCCCGGCAAGGCGCATGGCGCCTGGGACCTGGAGGCGATGAAACAGATCGCCCATCTTACCCGGACCCTGGAAAAGGAGGTCCCCTTCGTCAAGGAGGTCACCTCCCTGGCCAACGCCGAGTTCATCGAAGGCCGGGGTGATGAACTGCTGATTCATGAGGTGCTGGAACCCTTTCCCCAAAGCCAGGAGGAGCTGCTGGACATCCGCTCCCGGGTCATGAAAAAGCCCCTGCTGGTGGGCACCCTGACCAGCGCCGACGGCCGGCACGGGGCCATTATCATGGACATGCAGAAATCCGCCGTGGACCAGGAAAAAGACCTGATCTTCGACCCGGCCCGGGGCCCGGTCCCGGACAACCTCTATCCCGAGGTCTCCAACAACGCCATTGAACGCATCCTGGCCCGCCCCGAATACGGCGGCCTCCAGTTTTACCTCACCGGCGACGTGGTCCTCAACACGGTTTACAACCGCACCACCCGGGAGGAGAGCGCCCGCCTGGGACTCATCGCCATCCTGGTCATCGGCGGCCTGCTTTTTTTCTTTTTCCGCCGTCCCCTGGGCGCCCTGGGCCCCCTGGCCGTTGTTACCATGGCCGTAATGGTGTCCACGGCCTTTGCCGGCATGATGGGCTGGAAGCTGGACCTCATGTACTCCATGCTGCCCCTGACCATCATCACCGTGGGCGTGGCCAGTTCGGTCCACATTCTCACGGAATACACGGTCAACTATAAAAAAATGAAGGACAAGCGGGCCGCCATCCGCAAGACCATGCTCATGCTCGGCACGCCCTGCCTGTTCACCATGCTGACGGACATGGCCGGATTCGGCTCCACCAACGTCTCTTCCATCAAATCCCTGCAGCATTTCGCCTGGTACAGCTCCCTGGGGGTGCTGGCGGCCTTCGTACTGACGGTGACCGTCTTTCTCTCGGTGCTGACCCTGTTCAAGGTTCCGTCCTCATCCGTGCGCGCCATTGAGGGCGAGACGGAGGCGGACGGAGACGGGATGCGTCAGCGGCATTTCTCCATCCGCTTTTTCGCGGCCCTCAGCGACTTCGATGTCCGCCATCCCTGGAAAATCACCATCGCCTGGATGATCTTCTTTGCCCTGCTCGGGGTCGGTATGACCTATCTGAAGGTGGATTCGAATTTTTTAAACGAGCTGTCCACCAAGCTGAAGGTCCGCACGGACACCGAATATGTCGATGCCGTCATGCTCGGGGCCGGCGGCCTGAGTTACGTCTTTGATTCCGGCGAACCGGACGGCGTCAGCGATCCGGAATTCCTGAGACGCCTGGAACGGTTCCAGAACCGGGTTAACGAAGAGACGTTCATCATCATGAAGACCATGTCCATCGTCGACCTGGTCAAGGACATCAACCAGGCTTTTCACAACGAAGATACCGCCTATTACGTGCTGCCGGAAAGCCGGGAACTCATCGCCCAGTACCTGCTCCTGTATGAAATGGCCGGGGGGGAGAAAATCCGGGACTATATCGCCAGCGACTGGCAGCGGGTGAATCTGGAGGTGCACGGCAAGCTGCTGACCTCCAGCATCTACAAACAGGTGACCGATGATTTAAACCGCTTCCTGGAAAGCGGGATGGAACCGGCCCAGCGCCCGGTCCTGACCGGAACGGGTTTTCTGTGGATCAAGCTTATCCAGTATATCGTCGACAGCCAGGTCATGGGCTTTTCCGTGGCCTTCGTGGTCATCAGCATCATGATGTGCCTGGTCCTGGGATCCCTGCGGATCGGCCTCCTGGCCATGATCCCTAACGTGGCCCCGGTCTTCGTCACCCTGGGCATCATGGGCTGGCTGGGGATCCCCCTGGACTATGTCAAGCTGCTCATCGCCAGCATCGCCATCGGCATCGCCGTTGACGACACCCTCCATTTTATCATGCGCTACCGACTGGAATTCTGGCGCCTGGGCAGTTACCGGCTGGCCCTGGAAGCGGCCTTGAACGACGTGGGCCGGTCCATTTTTATCACCACGGTGGTGCTCCTGTCCGGGTTTGCCATCAACATGCTTTCAAAGATGACCAGCTATGCCGAGTTCGGGTTCCTGACCCTGGTCACCCTGACCGTGGCGGCCGTGGCCGATTATTTCCTCACCCCGGCCCTGATCATTATTTTCAAGGCCTTCGGACCGGAAAGGGAACCGCGGGGAGGACAGTAAAAAAAATGGGCCGTAAATGAATCTGCTGGCTCCGTCCTACCGGCGGGCATTAGCAGTCGCTGTTTTTAGCGGCCTGTTAAAGGCCCTGGTCGGGGCAATAAAATATTGACAATACGCCTTTAATATGTACATTATATTGTACAGGAGGTGATGAGATGGAAGCCATAACCTATACAGCAGCAAGACAAAACCTTGCTAAAACAATGGAAAAAGTTTGCAGGGACCGTGCGCCGATGATTGTAACACGGAAATCCTCGGAATCTGTAGTTATTATGTCTCTTGAGGATTTTGAAGCCCTTGAAGAAACAGCATATCTATTACGGTCGCCGAAAAACACAAGACGTCTGATTGAATCTATTGCCCAACTCGAAAATGGCAAAGGAAAAGAAAAGGCGCTTATAGAGTGAAGCTCATTTTTTCCGACCATGCCTGGGACGATTACATCTATTGGCAAAAAACTGACAAAAAAATTCTTGGCCGTATCAACACGCTCATTAAAGAAACTAAACGCAGCCCTTTTGAGGGTGTTGGCAAACCTGAACCTTTAAAACATGCGCTTTCCGGCTACTGGTCCAGGCGAATCAATGAGGAGCATAGATTCATTTATAAAGTTTCGGATGATGCCATCTTGATTGCTCAATTGAGGTATCACTACTGATCCCTTTACAGCCCTAACGTTGGCAGCCAAAAGCAGCCAGGGCATCCTCTGACTTGTTTGAAATTGGTAAATGTTCAGTTTCCCTCGGTTGCTCAAAAAAGCCTGCCCTGGCTGTCCTTTGCGCTGACTGGTTAGCCCTTGATTTTTTCTGTGGGGGCTACTGCTTTTCGTAAAACACTTATACAATAATTATTAAGGCTATCTCCGTTCTGTAACGCCCTTATCGCTATCGCTTTGTGAAGTTCACTACCCGGACGTAGTTGAAACTTGCCTGAATAATTTTTATCACTTGCTGATGGGGGCAGTGGCCGGCCGTCTTTTTTATATATCTCAATCCAATCATCAACTATACGGCAGAGTTGGCGGTATACTTTCTCTTCGTCTTTACCGTGACAGCACTCACCAATCCACCCCGGGACAGAACCAACATAGCAATTATCTTCATCTGACCATTCAACGATTTTCAAATAACGATCTCGTTCTTTCATTTTTGGACCTCCTCAATCTTCTTCTTGACTATCTTTTCCTGATAAGGTTTTGCATCATCGCCAAGTTGTCCGGAAATAGTGACGGCAACGCCTTTTTCATGAAAAAAATTTCGGTGGCTACCTTTTCCGCCTCGGTTTGCAAATCCGGCAGTTTCAAGATCTTTAATAAGTTGGCGTATTTTTCTTGGCATAATTTATAGTACTACTTTGGTACCATTATGTCAAGCGATTTGATCGTTATAGAGAGAGAACCCCAACGTCCACGGTGTGGGGCCGCAAGGGGAACGGACCACCCGCAGAAACTCGTTAATAAAATAATGTGGTAAGAGCCAAAAAACGGGCGCCCCTTGCGGTCCCTTACCAACGTGTTGTTGAACGAAGCCGCTTCGCGGCGGAATAATTAAAAGCGTATACTCCTGCCCGTGCTCAATTATGGGCGCCCCTACGAAAGGAGTATACCATGGAAAACGCTGAAGTAAACCGTTTCAACCG